>NZ_NCGB01000010.1:0-66719 GCF_002278865.1 Sphingomonas sp. 28-62-11
GGCGGTGGTCTGTTCGTTGGGTAGCGGCCCGGCGATCATGATCTGCTCGATCTCGGGCCGGGTCGCCTGCGCCTTTTGCCCGATCACTGAGACATCGACGGGCACCTGCCGCCAACCATAGATCGTATAGCCTTCCTCGATAATCGCGCTTTCGACGATCGTCCGGCACGCTTCCTGCGCGCCGAGATCAGTGCGCGGCAGGAAGATCATCCCCACCGCCAGCCGGTTCGGCATCGGCCGGTGACCGGAAAGCGCCACGGCATCCTCGAAGAACGCGATCGGCAAATCGACATGCAGGCCGGCGCCGTCGCCGGTCTTGCCATCGGCATCAACGGCACCCCGGTGCCACACCGCCTTCAGCGCATCGATCGCTGACTGGACGACGCGGCGATTGGGCTTGCCATCGGTCGCCGCGACCAGGCCGACACCACAGGCGTCCGATTCCATGTCCGGACGGTACATGCCTTCACGCGCGATGCGGGCGCGTTCGTGTTCGGTGGCGCTCATGCGGCTTTCCTCCTGGCGGCGGCCTTCGCCTTCAACCAATGGTGCATCCGTTCGCTCACATCGCGTGCGTCCCGGATCGCCCAGACGACCAGGCTCGCGCCGCGCACAATGTCTCCCGCCGCGAACACGCCATCGAGATTGGTCATCATCGTCTTGCTGTCGGTGCGAATCGTCCCCCAGCGCGTGACGCCCAGATCGGTCGCCCCGAACAGCACCGGCAGGGGCTCCGGATCGAACCCCAAAGCTTTGATCACCAGCGTGGCAGGCAGCAGTGCATCGCTGCCCGGCTCGGGTTCGGGCGAACGGCGGCCACTGGCATCGGGCGCCCCCAACCGCATCCGGCTGACGCGAACGGCGGTCACCGCGTCCTCCGCGTCGAAACCTTGAGGCGAGGCGAGCCAGACGAATTCGACGCCCTCCTCCTCGGCATTGGCAACTTCGCGTTGCGACCCCGGCATGTTCGCCCGATCGCGGCGATACAGGCATTTGACCGAGGTCGCACCCTGGCGGACGGCGGTGCGCACACAGTCCATCGCGGTATCGCCGCCGCCGATCACGACGACATGTTTGCCCGCCGCATTCAGCTGGCCATTATCGAACGCCGGAACATCATCGCCAAAGCCCTTGCGGTTCGACGCGATCAGATAATCGAGCGCCTCGACGATTCCGTCACTGCCGACGCCCGGCGCTTTAATGGCGCGGGCCTTATAAACGCCAGTCGCGATCAGCACGGCATCATGGCGCGCGCGCAGATCGTCCAGGCTGGCATCGCGGCCGACTTCAAAATTCTGTTCGAACACGATCCCGGCGGCGGCGAGCCGATCGATCCGGCGCATCACCACCGGCTTTTCGAGCTTGAAGCCGGGAATGCCATAGGTCAGCAAGCCACCCGCACGATCATGCCGATCGTAGATCGTCACGTCATAGCCGAGCATTCTGAGATACTCCGCTGCGCTCAGCCCGGCTGGCCCCGCGCCAATGATCCCCACCGATTGTCCCCGCGCCGGGCCTGCCACGATCGGTTCGACCCAGCCATTGTCCCACGCGGTATCGGTGATGAACTTCTCGACAGAGCCGATCGTGACTGCGCCATGCCCTGAAAACTCGATCACGCAATTGCCCTCACACAGCCGGTCCTGCGGGCAGATGCGGCCGCAAATCTCGGGCATGGTCGAGGTCGCGCTGCTTAGTTCATAGGCCTCGCGCAGGCGCCCCTCGGCGGTCAGGCGCAGCCAATCGGGGATGTGGTTGTGCAGGGGACAATGCACTGCGCAATAAGGAACGCCGCACTGTGAACACCGCCCAGCCTGCTCTTCTCCCTCGGGTGCAGCATAACGATTGGCGATTTCCTGAAAATCCTCGGCGCGCAATTGCGGCGCGCGCTTGGCCGGATAGGCCTGCTCGGTCCCCACAAATTGCAGCATCGTCTCGCCAGCCATCGAACTTCCCCGGTTATCGCAGGGTCGATTACGTCAGCGCAGCGCGCGAGTCACGCATTTTTGTGACTTTATGTAAGTAGCCATTACCTAATATAGCGTTGAACGCGATGAATTGCTCCAGGTCGGCGATGTGTCGATCCAAAATGTGGCCGTATCGGACTTATTTATTGAGTAACCAGATCAGTGCCGCTGTCCCGGCGATGATCCGGTACCAGGCGAAGGGGCCGAAACCATATTTGCTGACGATCCCGACAAACCATCGCACCACGAGCAGCGCGACGACGAACGCGACGACAAAGCCGATCGCGATGCCGGTGATGCCAATACTGTTGGCGGCGCTCAGTTCGTCATGATGGCGGATCAGTTCCAGCGTCGTCGCGCCCAGCATCGTCGGCACGGCCAGGAAAAAGCTGAATTCGGCTGCTGTCCGCCGATCGACGCTCAGCGAAAGCGCGCCCATGATCGTCGCACCCGATCGGCTAACGCCGGGGATCATCGCGAGGCACTGCATCAGCCCGATGCCGATGGCGGTGCGCACCGGCACTTCGGCGATGCCCACCGTGTCGCCGGGCTTGATCAGGCGTTCAATGATCAGGATGGCGACCCCACCGACGATCAGCGCAATCGCGACCACGATTGGCTGCAGCAGCAAGGCCTCGATTTGCTTCAGAAACAACAGCCCGACCACAACGGCCGGCACAAAGGCGATCAACAGGTTGCGGACGAACCGGATCGATACCGGATTGAGATCGATCAGCCCAAGCATCACCGCCCAGAAAGTGCGCCAATAGAGCACGACCACCGCCAGAATCGATCCCAGCTGAATCACGATGTTGAACAGCTGCCAGCGCTGGTCATCATAGCCGAGAAGTGCGCCCGCCAGTATCAGGTGCCCGGTCGACGATACCGGCAGGAATTCGGTAATCCCCTCGACAATGGCGAGCAGAATAATCGTGAATAGGTCTGACACATGTCCCCCTGCGGCCGCTTCACCCCGGTTGCCCGGGCAAGCGACCTCCGTAGCGCGGATCAGGCGGCGGCGTCGCTCGAAAAACGTCCATGGCGGCGATACCGCACCAGCCAGCCTGGCGCGACGCTCACCAACGGGGTGGGCTCGATGCCAAATGCACTGATCCCCTCCGCCCCGCTACCGACAATATTGTCGGTCTGTAGCATGCGCCACTGATCAAGCGTGATCGGGGCGCCCGGCAGGAACCCCATTGATGCAATCATCGCCCCCACGGAATCGGGAAAATCGATGATCGCGGGGTGCCGATCGATGGCGGTGGCTATCCACCGGACCAGTTCGCCCATCGAGATGATGTCAGGCCCGCCCAGTTCGAAGGTTTTGCCGCCATAGCGCGCCGGATCGGCGATCGCAGCGACGATCGCGCTGGCGACATCGGCGACATAGATTGGCTGGAATCGCGTGGCGCTGCGCAAAACGGGCACAACAGGGGCCGACACGATCAGGCCGGCGAAGCGATTGACGAACTGATCCTCGCGCCCGAACACGATTGAGGGGCGCAGGATGGTTGCCTGCGGGAAAGCCGCACGCACCGCCGCTTCGCCTTCCCCCTTGGTCCGGCCATAGCTGGAGGCGGATGCGGGATCAGCGCCAATCGCGGATATATGCACCAGCGCGCTGGCACCGGCGGCCTTTGCCGCCTCTGCCACATGGCGGGCGCCATCGGCCTGAAATGCCTTGAAATCGCCTTTCAAAATGCCGACCAGATTGACCACGGCATCGCTGCCCTGCAGCGCCCGGGCCAGGGAATCGGGCTTGCGCACATCGACCGCCACGAACTGGGTCTGGCCCAGCCCGCCAAGCGGGCGCAGAAACTCCGCCCCGCGTACGTCGCGCTGCGCAATCCGAACGCGGGCACCCATCCCGAGCAGCGCTTGGGCCGCATAACGCCCCAGAAAGCCGCCGCCGCCGATCAGCGTTACAAGCTTGTCCCTCATCGCCGTTTCGCCCATTGCCACGTCCTTGATCGCCCCATCGGCGTCACCGGCTCCATGCCGGGGGCACGGCCAAACGGCAAGAGTGTCCGAAAGTCCGTATGATGCGATTGACAAGCCCGTCCCCCCTCCCCTAGAGCCCCGCCCCTACCTGATATGTAAGTCTCTGGGGCCCAGATGGCGGAATTGGTAGACGCACCAGCTTCAGGTGCTGGCGCTCGCAAGGGCGTGGAGGTTCGAGTCCTCTTCTGGGCACCATTTCCCCTATAACCATTCCCGCAAAGGGTTTGCCCGCGTCCCGCGTAGTCGGATGATGCAGCCCGGAATCGGGATGGGGATTGGTTTGAACGCAACGACAGCCCGAACAGACGAAGCGCCTTTGGACGATGACGCGCTGATGGCGCGGCTGTCGGCGCGCGATGCTGCGGCCTTTCGGCTGGTGGTCGATCGGCATGCGGCGATGGTGCGCCGGATTGGCTATCGCATGCTGGGCGAGGTGACCGAAGCGGAGGATGTTGCCCAGGAAGCGCTGGCGCGTTTGTGGGAACACGCCGCGCGCTGGCGCCCAGGCGGGCCGGGCATTGGGGCGTGGTTGCACCGGGTATCGGTCAACGCCTGTCTCGATCGGCTGCGCAAGCGTCGGTTTGTTGGCGAAGGCGAGGCGCCCGACCGCGCCGATGATGCGCCGCTCGCCGACACGTTGATTGAACGCGAGCAACATCGAGCCGCCGTGGTTGCCTGTGTGGCTGCCCTGGCCGATCGGCAACGCGCCGCAATCGTGCTGACATATTACGAAGGATTATCGAACATCATGGCCGCCGACGCCCTCGAGATGAACATCAAGGCGTTCGAATCGCTGCTGCACCGGGCGCGCAAGACCCTGCAGGATTCGCTGCGCCGTGCCGGCATTGTCGGCGAAGGAATGTCCGCATGAGCACACCGTCCTTCATCAACAATGGTCGCGGTTTCGACCAGGCAGTGGCACAGGCGCTCGATCTGTTCGATGTCCCGCCGCCTGGTGAAAGTTTTGCCGCACGGATGGCAAGTGTCGCTGGGCCCGGCGCGGCGGCATCGCTTGGTGCGCCTGCCCTCCCGGCATGGCGCGCCGCGCTTCGGCGACATGACGGGCGCATCAATGCGCGCGGCGGCAGTCGTGGTCCCTGGGTGCGGCGATCGGCGGTCGGCCTGATCGCCTTCGGGTTGGCGAGCGCGACGGCGGCAGCGGCGGGCATGTTCGAGGCTGTTCATTTCGAGATACCAGTCATCGCGCGCCTGCTGTCGCCCCAAGCCCCAGTCGCAGCGGAGCGCAAAGCAGCTCGGCGCGAACCCCGTCGGGCGGCGCCGAAGGATTCGGTGGGGGAGGCCAAGCCGACGACCGACATCGTGGCGACTCCTGCGCTGCCGCTCACCCGTGCCGAGCGGCTCGAGCGGTTTCGCGCGTTGCCGCTGCCGGTCCGAGCAGTGGTGACCGAACGCATGGTGACGCGGACCCAGCGGCGGCTGGCCGCGCGGGGCGTTTTTGTTCCCCGCAACGTCGTGCATGCCCAGGTCGCCGCGCGCACGGGCCAGACCGATCTGCCGCAAGGCACCCCCGCCGATCGTCGCGCCCAATGGCGTGCCGCTTTGCTCGCCGCACCGCCCGGCTCGCTGCCGCCCCGGCTTGAGCAACGCCGGGCGCAGCTATTGGCGCAGGCCCCCAATGCGCAGCAGAACCCAGGGGCCGCATTGCCAGGCGCATCGTCTGGCAACGCCCCGGAAGGATCGGCCGCTAGTCTGACGCTGCAGGACGTTCAGGCGTTGCGCGCGTGGCGCGAGATGCGCCGCGAACAGCGGCGTCGCTGGCAGGCGCGGCGGGCCGAGCAAGCACTGGCTGGTATGTCCGCACAAGCAGCGTTACCAAGCATTAATGATAATTCTTCGACACCCGAACCCTGAGCGCGAAGGGTTTTGCCCGAATACACGTTGATCCGAACAAGAAAGCGCTGCCTTTCTTCGTTGAGTGTTCAATCATTCGTGTAGGAGTAAAGCCATGAAATCGACATTGATCTTGCCGACTTTGATCATTTTCGCTGCCAGCGCGGTTAATGCACAGTCAACTAACACGGTAACTGTCGATCGACCTAATTATAGCGGCACGCGTACTACGGTAATCGACCCTGCAACGGGTACGGCCAGCCGAGACGGTACGCTTACGCGCAAAGCCGATGGCGCGGTGGCCACCCGCGAATTTGATCGCACCCGCACCGAAAATGGTGTCACTATTCAGGGCAACTCGGCCAATTTCGCCGGCGAGACCCGCAATCTCGACTATAACCGCACCCGCACCGACACGGGGTCGACTGCCACGGGCACGTTCACCCGCCGTAATGGAGAGGCCGTCACCTATACCGGCAGTACCACGCGCGGCGACGGCAGCTTTACAGCGCAGCAGAATGTTACAGGGGCCAATGGCCAATCGCTCTATGCGCGCACGGCCAACTCGGCCCGTACTGATGCGGGTATAACGCGATCAGTCAACACCACTCGGGCGCCCGGATTTCCGCGGCGTGCTGGCGCCGGCCGTCAGCGCCGCCGCTGAGAATAGAGCAGGGCGTCCATCGCCCCCTCCCGTTGACGTTCCTGCTCGAAAGGGCGCGGCCAGCCCCTCCGGCCGCGCCCTTTTTCTTGGCCCAGCCTACCTATCAATTTGACCAGTAGACATATTCCTGGCCCTTTTTCCACGGCGCGTTCTGCGGCACGTCGATCCGCACCGGCGCATCCACCAAGGCGGGCCAAAGCGGTTTGGGCATTTGTCGATCATGCGCCACCAGGAGCGCTCGCATCGCCTGAACGCGACCGGGATCGGCAGCGGCAAGGTTGCGGTGTTCGGTTGGATCGGCGGCAAGATCATAGAGCCAGGCCTTGTTCGGGCGCTTCGCCACCTGCAGCTTCCAGTTGCCCTGGCGGACTGCCTTGGTCTCACCCGATCGCCAGAACAACAGATCATGCGGTGCTGTGGTCAGGCTTGCTGTGGCGGGGCCAAGCAGGTTGATCGTGTCCATCGCCCGATCGGCGGGAATGGGCAGCCCAGCGGCAGCGGCGGCGGTGGCATAGATATCCAGATGATGCGCCGGCCCCGGCAATTTGGTGCCCGGCGCGATCCGCCCCGGCCAGCGCAGAAAGAAGGGTATCCGCAAGCCGCCTTCGAAAAAAGTCGCCTTATAGCCGCGAAAAGGCGCGTTGCTGTCCTTGATGCCGGTGTACCATGCGCCACCATTGTCGCTGGTGAAGATGACGAGCGTATTGTCGTCGATCCCCTGGTCCTTCAGCGTCTGCAGCACCCGCCCGATGCCGCGATCGAGCTGGCGGACCATCGCGCCATAGACGCGCGATGTGTGATCCTTGATCTGGGGGAGCGCGTCGTAATCCGCCTTGGTCGCCTGCAGCGGCGTGTGCGGCGCGTTATAGGCGAGATACAGGAAGAAGGGCCGGTTGGCATTGGCCTTGATCGCAGCGACGGCATTGTCGGTAAAGTAATCGGTCAGATGACCCTTGGGAGCGAACCGCTGGCCACCATTCCACTGCACCGCATAGGGCAGGTTGGGCCACAGGAACCGATCGATCGGATCCCAGGGCAGCTTGGCGTTGACGACATCCGGCGATTCGGGCGGCATGAACATCCCGCCCCCGGCCAGAAAACCGAGCGATTCGTCAAAACCCTGGCCGTTCGGCTGCAGCGCCTTGGCCTCGCCCAGGTGCCATTTGCCGATCTGCATCGTGTGATAACCGCCCTGCTTCAGCAGATCGGCGATCGTGATTTCGGCCTGGGGCATGCCCATATCGGGGTAATCGATCAGGTCCTTGGTATATTCTTCGTGGAAAATCACCGGCAATGGGCCGTCACGATGCCCGGCTGATACGGCGCGCGCGAACACCACTGGCACGGCGGTGAATTCGAACCCGAACCGGGTCGGGTACCGCCCCGTCATCATCGCCGCGCGCGACGGACTGCATGTGGCATTGGCGGCATAGGCGATGTCGTAGCTGGCGCCCTGCTGCCCAATCGAATCGATGTTCGGGGTCTTGACGATGCCTCCGGCAATGCCACCGCCGAAAAAGCTGATGTCGTTGTGCCCCAAATCGTCAGCGACAATCACAATGATGTTGGGTGGGCGCTTGGCCTTTGCGGCAACGGGCGCTGCGGCTGCGCTCGCCCATTGCACCGAGTGGTTGGGGGCAATCGGATCGCGCCAGCGGGCGATGATGCCGGGGATCGCGTATTTATACTCCTGGAATACCGCATATCCGCCCACGCCGAGCACTGCCAGGATGATTAGTCCGATCCAGACTCGCTTCATCGTCACTCTCCTGCGGGTGCCGCTTCGCCGCGGTTCGAACTATATTGCAAAATGACACTTAAAACGCCAATAGTTTTGTGAACAGGGTGGGGGCGGGTTGATGGCGAACATGGTGGCACGCGGATTTCTGGCATTGGCCGGATTGTTGGCGATCGGCCTTTTTGCGCTGGTCTGGTTTGATCAGCCGCGCTTTGCCGCGCAATTGGGCCCAACAGCGGCAACGCCGCTCGCGGCGGCAACGCTGCGGGCTGACGTTGGTGGCTTTTTTGCAACCTGGGCAATCGGCGCGCTGCTGGCGGCGTGGCGCAACGACAAGCAGATCGCCTTGTTGCCGATGCTATTGCTAGCGCTCGCCTTTGCCGGGCGGCTTTATAGTTATGCGCTGACCGGCGATGCGGCGATCATCCAACCGATGGCGATCGAGGCCGTCTTGGTGGTGCTGATCGGCCTGGCACGCAGCCAGTTGCGCTAGAACTGCACAATCAGGCCGCGATCGGGCGGGACCTGGCCTGCTGCCATCTCGCGATAGGCCGAGGCGACGGCCTCTGCGCCTTCCTGATGCGTGATCGCCACCCGCTCCCCCAGCAACTGGCAGAACGCAATATTCGCGGCGCTGGCACGTCGCATGATCTCGCCACGACCCCATTCGGTATCGCGCTTGGCAATTTGGCCGGGGGCGAAGAAAAAAGCGGGGCGGGGCCCCGGCAGCGCCTGCCCGGCGCGCGCGGCCGACCAATGCGTCGCGCCAACCCCGATACTCGCCTTCAACTGGTCGCCAAAATGGTGGTGGACCGATGCCACGACATCACCATTGCCGGACATATCGACGAATATCGTGGCGACCGCCGGATCGAGCGTGTCGATCGCGTCATAGCCGATCACCTGATCATAATAGCCTAGCCCTTCGGCAAAGCCTATATTGCCGGGCGAGGTCAGCCCGATCACGCTCTGAGCCCCCCGTTCCTTCAGGAAATGCGCCACGCCAAAGGCGGTTTTGGACGATGCGCTGCCCAGGATCACCTGCGCGGCGCCGAACCCGTCATTATCGGCGATGTAATCATCAAGCACATAGGCGGTGGTGAACAGCGGGAAAACGAGGCTGCGCAAATCGGCGATCGTTGCGAGTTCGGTCGGATCGTCGTTGGTGCGGGCATAAAGATTATAGACATAAGGCAATTCCTGGCGATGCAGGGCGCCGTCGGTAAAACCGCCGATTGTCACGCGTTCGGGCCGCATCACCAGATCGGACGCCATCGGCAGGAAGCCCCAAATGGTCGTGCCCACTGGCACCGGATCGGACAATGACTCGGTCACCGTACCGAACCCCCAGATTGGCACGACGCCCCAGCCCTCTTCTGTATCGGGAAAGAAGCGCCAATAGCCGATCTGTCCGCCCGTGAGCGCATAGGTGATATTGTTGGCGGTCAGTGCGAACTGGTTAACCCGAACGCGTACCTCACCATCGGCAAGGGCTTCTTCTGGGCGTTCGACGAGTTTGGCTTCGCCGATCTGGCTTCGGTTGACGAGCAGCTTGGTGGTCATCGCAACATCTCCCTCAAGACGCTCTTTGCCGAAGCGATAGCCAAAGGAAAAGCAGGATCGGCGCAATTAACAATGCGCTGGAATAATGCTCTGGGGGATGGTGTCCCGTGGCAGGGGCCTTGGTTATCCATCCGGTCAAGGTAAGCAACCCGCGTTCAATCAGGCTGACGGCGAGCAGCAACGGGACCAGGGGGCGATAGCGCGCCGCAACCGCGATCATCGTCAGACCATGGGCGATCTGCGTGGCGCCGGCCCAGGCAAATGCACCGATCAGCGCCGATGCATTGCCCCGTAGATCGATCCCGGCAATGGTTCCGGCGCCGCCATCAGGCAAAAAGACATGGATCAGCCCGGGGATCACCCAGCCGATGCCCAGCAGCAACAGAAAATGGGCTGCCCACACATTCCCCCGATAACTGTCATTGGTCGAAGGCGGCAGCAGGCTCACAAGGTGACGGTCGCGAGGTGGGTAAGTGCCGCGCCCAGCGTGCAGACCAGCGCCAGCCAGACGCGTGGACCGACATAAAGGCCGCCCATCGGCGCGGTTGGAAAGGAAAAGGTGGCAAGCGTGCCGGCCAGCTTGTCGGGATGGGCGGCTTCAAAGCGCGGATCGATGATCAGGTTCATCATGTCGCGGCGGCTGCGGTAGCGCATCAGCCCGATAATCGTCCAACCGGGATCGGGCTCCGTCGCCCAGCTATCCATATACCCCCCAATTTTGCGGCGGATCATCGCGGGGTGTCCGCCATTCGCGATCAAGACCGGCGTGAATTGGCGAGCATAACGTTTCAGCAAGTTAACGCCGGGTACCATCTCTCCGGTCTGCGGGTCAGCGACCGGGGTCAGCGTTGCCTTCACGATGTTGAACATCAGGAAATCGCGCCCGTCATCGGCTTCGATGAAACGGCGCACGGCCTCAACCGCCTCGGGCGTGGTGTCGCTGCGTCCGTCGAGCTTTTGAAGATAGGTGGCGATCTCGCCCCGGGTCAGCGGACCGCGCCAATTATCATACCAGAGCCGAAACAGCATATAGAGCGCCAATGCGCTTCCCCAGATGATCCAGCCGTTCATAAGCCCCCCTGATTGCTGGGCAGAACATTGGCATTTACGGTGTCAATAGTCGAGTCAGCTGTCGCGCGCGATCCGAAAACCGATATGCGCGCTGGTCATTTCTGCACCCACGGCGATGCGCGCGGCAGGGCGGTAACGCTGGCAATATTCGGCCGCGCAGAGAAACGACCCACCCTTCAGGATGATGAGGGTGTTGGCCGTTTCCTCAGGCGCGCAACAGCGTCGCTCGAGTGCGGTCGCGTCGCTCGGCGCAGCGGTGGTCGTCCATTCCCAGACATTGCCGATCATGTCGGCAAGGCCATAGCCGTTGCGAGGAAAATGGCCCACTGGCGTTGTCCCGGGCTGCGCCATCCTGGCGTGATACCACGGGAAGCTGCCGGTCCAGAAATTGGCAGGCTGCGTGTCGCCGGGCAGCAAGTCATCCCCCCAGGCATAATCGGCATCGCGCAACCCGCCGCGTGCCGCGGCTTCCCATTCGGCTTCGGTCGGCAGCCGCGCGCTGACCCATTCGGCATAGGCAATCGCATCGGCGAGCGCCAAATGAACAACGGGATGATCCGGCCGGGTGGCGATGGTTGAACCAGGCCCCTCGGGGCGATGCCAGCAGGCGCCTGCAATTGCGTGCCACCAGCGTGACGGTGTGTCGAGGTCGACCGGTCCTGCCGTTGCGATGAACACGGCAGACACGCCGGCCCGTTCCGCCACAGTCACATAGTTCGTCGCTGCTACAAATCGCGCAAAATCATTGTTGGTCACGGGGGCGGCCGCAATCGCAAATGCCGCTATTGTCACCGTCCGGGCAGGTCGCTCCTCCGGATAATGCCGGTCCGATCCCAAGCGGTAAGCGCCGCCTGGGATCCCGACAAAGCCGTCAGTCATCGGTGAACAGCGCGCCGCAACCAGTGCCAGAGAGCGCGTGGTTGACGCGCGCACGCTCACCCGGCGTCAGCGCTTCATATTGCGCGCGCAGGGCCGCAAGGCATTTTGCCTGATAAGGGAAAGGCGCCTGCTCCCATACCCGCCCGTCAATCACGGTACTCACACGGTCGGCCCGGCCCTGGACGGCAAAGGCATTCGCCAGCAGTAACGGCACATAGGTGCGCCCAATCTCGCCGAGCAAACTCGTCACGGTTGTGGGCAGCGCGCGTAGATCGACCCAGCCGGTGGTGTCTTCGCCCGACAGATCCTCGATCACATGGCTCCACGCAATCACGCGCGGGGCCATTGCCGCCGCTTCGGCCATGGGGGTTGGATCGAACAGGGCAAGCTGGGTCAGCTGGCCATACAGGGCAAAATCCCCCGCGCCGGGCTGATTCCCCAACAGGAAGGGATGGTGCGCGAAATGCCGGTCAAGGATTGCCAACAGCCGTTTGTAGCTTGCCTCAATCGTCGTGGCGGTAACGCTGTTCGAGCCGACATAGCCGAGCCGACCGATCTGGCGTGCGGCGAAATTGTCGCCCATCGCCTTCAGCTCCGCATCGGTGAGCGGCTTGCCGAACCAGTTGGGCAAAACGGTGGCCGATTTGGCGATGTCGTCCGCGAACGACCAGCGATAATGGAACATCGCCTTGGTCAGCCATTCATCGCCATAATCCTCGATCAGCGCATCGATCAGCGCGAGCGCGGGATCGGCGGGAATCACGCTTCGCCCCGCATGCTCGCGCTCGAGCCGACGGATGATCGGCGACGAATCGGTCATCGGGGCAAGCGCGCCGGTTTCATCGGGGAAGTAGAAAGTGGGGAGCAACGCCACCTTGGGCGCAGGCAATTTATCGCGCACCTTGCTGGCATGGACGAAGCGATAGGGCAGCCGCCGATAGCGCAGCACCGCCAGCATCTTGCGTGTATAGGGAGAGCCGGGAGAACCCGCGATCAGAATGGGCAGCTTCGGGTCGGTCACGCATGCTCTCCTGGCTGCTCGCGCCAACCGGTCGCGGCTTGCTTGTTCGCCGTCGCCGATGTTATTGGCATTGATAATGCCGAAAGATGAAAGGATCAATCATGGCTGAGTTGGCTGACATTACCGCGATCATGGCAGCAAACGAAGCCTTTGTTCCGGGGCACAGCATCAAGTTCGATTTCGGCAAGGATGGCGTGATCCTGCTGGATGGCGTGGCAGCGGCAGTTTCCAATGATGATGTGCCGGCAGAGACGACGCTGCGGATGAGCCTGGATAACTTCAAGGCGCTCGCCAAGGGCAAGCTGAACCCGGTGATGGCGGTGATGATGGGCAAGATCAAGATCGACGGCGATATGGCGCTGGCGATGCAGCTGCAAGCGGTGACGAGTAAAATCAAGCTCTGAAAGGGCCGGGGGGCATGGCGGATTCGAACGACAGCGCGGGGACCAAAAAGGGCATTGATCGCCGGTCGTTGCTGATCGGCGGCGCGGTGGGCGCCGGCGGCGCGGCGGCGCTCGCGGCGGGCGGTGTGTATGTGAAGGGGCAGTTGACCCCCTATATTGCGCAGGCCCCCGTGGCAGAGGGCGATCCGCCGCAGATCGCGCAATCCTATGCCGATTCGCACCCGGCACGCGGCGGTCCGGTGAAGCCGCCAGCGGGTGCGCCCAACATCGTCGTCATCATCCTTGACGATGTCGGCTTCGCCGATCTCGGCTGTTATGGCAGCGATATCGAAACGACAGCGATCGATGCCATCGCCGCACGCGGGTTGCGTTATGCCAATTTCCGCACCACCGCGATGTGCAGCCCCACCCGCGCGGCGTTCCTGACCGGGCTCAACCACCACAATGCCGGGATGGGTTGGCTTGCCGATATCGACAGTGGTTATCCCGGTTATCGCGGTGACCTGACCCGCGATGCGGCGACCCTGCCCGAAGTGTTGAGCCAGGCTGGATACGGCACCTATTTGTGCGGCAAATGGCATGTGAACCTGTCCGCCAGCAACGGCCCGGCAGGCCCGTTCCACAACTGGCCGACCAATCGCGGGTTCGATCACGCCTATTGGTTTCAGGGCCATTCGACCGACTATTTTCGCCCCGGCGCGATGTTCGACGGGACGACCCTGGTCGATGTGATGGCCCGGCCCGATGCCGATGACTATTATGCCACTGATGATCTGACCGACCACGCGATCGGCTATGTCCGCACCCACCGTGCGCTTACGCCCGATCGTCCGTTCTTCGTGCAGCTCGCTTATTCGGGCGCGCATTCGCCGCTGCACGCCAAACCGGCGCTCCGCGACAAGTATAAGGGCCGGTACGACAAGGGCTGGGATGTGCTGCGCCGCGAACGGCTCGCCAAGCAGCACAAGCTCGGTATCATTTCGCCGACCACGCAATTGCCGCCGCTGTCGAAAGGCGCCGATGCGTGGGACAGCCTCTCGCCCGAGCAGCGCCAAGTTTATGCGCGCTATATGGAAGTCTATGCCGGGGTCATCGCGTCGATCGACGAGAATATCGGGCGGCTGACCGCCGAGCTCGATGCGCTGGGCGTGCGTGATGATACGATGATCGTCCTGTTCTCCGACAATGGTGGCTCGCCCGAAGGCACCCCGGCGGGCACGCCGAACATCTTCGCCTCCGCGCTCGGACGTGCGGTGCCGCTCGCGGATGCCGCGCGGCTGGGGCCGGAAATGGGCGAGGCAAGTACCTTCCCGCATTACCCGATGGGCTGGGCGAATGCCTCGAACACGCCGTTCAGGCTCTACAAGCAGTTCACCAATCTGGGTGGCGTCGCCGATCCGCTGATCGTCAGCTGGCCCAAAGAGATCGCCGCCAAGGGTGAGATCCGCAAGCAGTTCGTCCATGTAATCGATCTGTTCCCGACGCTGCTTGAGGCGGCCAAACTCAAGCGCCCCGAGCTCTATCAGGGCCGCCGCCAAAAGCCGGTCGACGGGGCAAGCTTTGCCGCCACTTTCGCCTCGCCCGCCGCTGCGACCCGACGCGAGCAATATTATGAGCTGGGCGGCTACCGCGCCTATGAAGAGGGCAAATGGCGGCTGGTGACGCTGCACGAACGCGGCAACAGCTTCGATGCCGATGCCTGGGCGCTCTACGACCTGTCGACCGATCCCACCGAGATGACCGATCTCGCGGATCGCCACCCGGATATCGCCGCCTCGCTCAAGGCGAAATGGGACAAAGCGGCGCGCGCTAACAATGTCTATCCGCTCGATGATCGCAACCTGATCGTCAAGATGAGCCAGCAGCGCATGGCCGATATCCGGCCGTTATGGGAATTCCGCCCGCCTGTGCCGTATCTGCCGGTGGAAGCCGCGCCGCTTGTCTGTGGGCTCGATCACAGCATCGAGATCGCGATCGACCGCCCGGCCAACGTGCAGGATGGCGTGCTGCTCGCCCATGGCTCGGCGCCTGCAGGCTATGTGATCTATCTGAAGGGCGGACAGCTTTTCTACGACAGCAGCCTGATCCCCTGGTCCGAACGGATATCGGGTGGGCCGGTGCCGGTTGGCAAGTCCGTCATCCGGTACGTCCAGAAAATGACGGTGCGGCCATTCGAGGGTGGTGGCACCTTGTTCGTCAATGGCAAGCAACGCGCGACGCATAAATTTGAAAAGATCATCGCCGCCCCCAGTTATGATGGCATGTCGATCGGCCGCGATTTCGGTGCACCGGTATCGACGGCCTATCAGGGGGCGAATCCATTTGGGGGCACGATTGATCGGGTGACGATCAAGGTCGATAATCGCCGTCCGACACTCCAGGAAATCCGCAGCTTCATCAAGGCGATGCAGATCAAGATTTAGCGTCGTGCGTCTAAAACCAGCTAAATCGTCATTGCGAGCGCAGCGAAGCAATCTAGTACGCGACGGGATTGCTTCGCTACGCTCGCAATGACGGGGGTGTTGGTCAACGCGACATCGAGTCTAGAATCGCCGCCGCTGCTCGATTGCCGTGCTGCCCGCGGGGAGCAGTATCTCGGTCCCGTCATGGCCGATCACCAGCGGGCCTTTGAAACGGCTGCGGGCGTCGCTCAGAAATGGCCCCTCCAGGATCGAATAGGGTAAAGGCGGCACGATGTGCGTCAGCAACAGCATCTTCACCCCTGCGCGCTGGGCGATGTCGGCGGCCTGGGTGGGCGTGGTGTGATAGGTCGGGATGTCGTGGAAGATCCTGGCGAGCATCGGCCGATCGGCCTTGGTCGCCGCCGCCTGCTGCAGCCCAACCAGCTTGTCCGATAGCGCCTCATGCACCAGCACATCAGCACCCTTGGCCGCGCGCTCGACCGAGGCGGTCGGCTTGGTATCGCCGCTGACGACGATCCGTCGGCCCTTATAGGCAAAGATATAGCCATACGCCGGTTCGACCGGGCTGTGATCCACCCGGAAGGCGAAGACCTGAAGGCCGTCCTTGGCAAACACCAGCCTGGGGTCCCCATTGGCGGGGGTGTCTTGTGGAAAGGCCTGCATGCCGAACGCGGCAGGCTGCATCACCTTGGTGCCATGATGCGCGATCCGGTAGCCGCGATCGAGGCTATAGGCGGCGTTAAACCCGCCGACGACGGTCTCGACGCCGATCGGGCCATAGACCGGCAGCGGCACCGGCGATCCGCTCGTCCCCCAATGCTGCAGCATCAGTGCGCCAAGCGAATCGATGTGATCGGAATGGAAATGGGTGAGGAACACCGCCTCCACACGGCCCGCGCCATAGCCCATCCGCCCAAGGTTCCGCACGCCGCCTTCGCCGATATCGACCAGATAGACATGGCGTCCCGCGGTAATCACCGTGCACGGCCCGGCGCGATCGGGGGATGGCATCGGCGATCCCGCCCCGCATAGCGCGACTCCCAGACCGTCGGGACGCCCGGCAAAGGGATCGGTCGCGAGCACCTGCGCCATCCCGCGCTCGAACAGCGCCAGCGCGATCCGGTCGCGCATCAGATAGGCGCCGCCAGCCAACAGCCCAAGCAGCAGGGCGACAATCCCGATCAAGCGTTTCATGGCGTTATCCGATCGATGGGTGGAAGGTGAAGCGCATTGCGCAGATCGTCCTCGATCCGCCACAGCCGGTCCTGCCCCAACCAGCCGGGCCGATCATCGACCTGGAAAGAGGGCACGCCCCACAGGCCAAGCGCAAACAGATCAGCACGATTGGCCTCGGCGACGTCGCGCCATGACGGATCGGCGAGCGCGGTACGAACCGTGTCTGCATCGATCCCCGCGCGCGCGGCGATGGGAAGCAGACCGGCGTCGGTCGTCATGTCGGTGCCTTCGGCAAAGGCTGCACGCAAAAAGGACCGGGCAAATTCGAGCCCGCGCCCGCGCGCGATCGCATGGTGCAGCACGGCGAGCCCACGCTCGACGCCGAGTCCGACGGGGTCGACGATCTTGCCGAAGGCGATTCCGTTGCGGGCGGCCTCACGCTTGGTGTCGAGCGTGATGTACATCCGTTTCGCCCCCGGCACGGGCAGGCCGCGCATCACCATCGGCAGCACGAATTTCAACCGCAGATCAGCGCCATACGCCTCGGCAAGTGCACCGATCCGTTCAGCGGCAACCATCGTATAGGGCGAGCGGAACGACAGATAAAAATCGAGCCTGGGCTTGGCGATTCCCGCCACACCAACGGGAAGGGAGCGGAGATCAAGGATCGGGCATAATGATGCCTCGCCGGTCGGCTGTTCCGCGCGCAGCCGCGCTTCCAGATAATGCAGCCGGTCTACCCCCCAGTAAAACTCGCCCTCAAAGTGGGTCGTCGATCCAAGATAATGCCCCAGCTTTTGGCGGATGGATGCCCCTTGCGCGACGCGTGCCGCCGTTGCTGCTTCGTCGATCGCGCCATATTTTCTGGCGAGTGCATCCAGCGCTTGGTCAGCGTTATCGGCCAGGCAGGCGCGTGCAACGGCGATCAATACATCGACCGGCTTTTCGCTGGCGAGCGCAGCCGCGGCGATCGCTTGCGCGCGGGTGATCTGCGCAGGCGTCGGGTGTCCGCTGCCGATCGGTTCCAGCCCCAGCGTCTGCGCCAGCATGCGCGCATCACGCCTGCCATAGTCCGCCAGCCGGTCGATCTCAGGTGCGGCCGCAGCATCGGGGGCGGGAACAAGATGGAGTCGAAGCGTCAGCCGGAGGCGCTCGGCCAACGCGGCGAGAAAGGGCAGCGATACGGAGCCATAAGGGTCATCGACCTGGAAGAAGAAATCGGCCACCATCGTTCCGTTTCCCATTCGGCGTACTAGCCGGTGTCGCGCACGCCGCACATTACGCAGGCCATCGCTGGTCAAACCGGCAGTCACCAGGCGGCGGAGGGCGCTCATGGCGCAGCTATACGTTATAGCATGGCTAACGCCAGAAGAAGTTATCATTGCTTGATCGCTAAGTGCGTTGCGCTAACCCACTTCCATCAATCCATTGGCGCGTTTTATGCCAATAGAAGAACATTGCCCCCTTGCTGGACGGTAGGGTGCGGAGTGTTTATGCGAGGGGGATAACAGTCATGAAAACATCATCAATTTCCTCCCGCGCCCGCCCACAGCCCGTTCTCGGTCAGGCGACCGATGGTCGCCATCTACGCAGCCGCACGACCCGCGCCAAGATCGTCGAAGCGCTGTTGACGCTGGTGCGTGACGGTGAAGTGGCGCCCGGCGCGGCTCAGGTGGCCGAAATGGCCGGGGTCGGATTACGCACGGTGTTTCGGCACTTCGACGAGATGGAGTCGCTTTATCGCGAAATGGCCGAGGTGATCGAAGCGCAGGTCATGCCAATCATGCTCAAGCCATTCGAAGCGCGGCTGTGGCGGGATCGGGTGCGCGAAATGGCGGATCGCCGGATCGGCATTTATGAAACGATCATGCCGTACCGCATTTCATCGAGCATCAAGCGGTTCCAGTCGGACTTCCTGATGCAGGGCTATCACAAGCAACTCCAGCTCGAACGCACCTCGCTGCACGCCATCCTGCCGGAGGCGGTGATTGCCGATGCGCCAGCCGCCAGCGCGATCGAGGTCACGATCAGTTTCCAGTGCTGGCGTCGCCTGCGGCACGATCAGGGCCTGGTGATCGAGGATGCCCGTGCCGTTATCCACCGGCTGCTCGAAGCGGTGCTGGCCAGCATCACCGATTAGCAAAATATCCGGGCCACGCGCCGCATCGAGCACCAATAGACATCGTTATTCCACCCTACCGATGGAAACACCACGCCCTGCGTGATGCCGCCAATCCGGACGCGGCCTGTTTCGGCACCCGTTTCGATATTGAGGAACACCACTTCTTCGCCGCCACGGCGATAATCATTGGTGATCATCTGGCCTGATCGGGGGAGCAGGATCATGTGGCTCGCACAGCCAATCCCGGTTTTGCGCCACCGTTCGGTTAGCGCGCGCGTTGCCGGATCAAAGCTCCAGGCCCGCATGACGCGATTGGCTGAATCGAAACCGATCACGATGCCCCGATCGGAATCGATGAGCGGCGGGTTGGTGATGCTGCCCCCATCGACACCGCTGATGGCCATTGCATCATGATCCTGCGCGTCATCAAGCGCGACCCGGATCAGTCGATTGGGGGTCTGCACCACGCCCCGCCCGATCATGCTGGTCTGATAACGGTGCCGACCATTGTCCATGAACCAGGCTTGGCCAAGCGCCAGCACGACATCCCAGCCATAGCTTTGTGTCGTTGAGCCAACATAGTCGTGGCACCAGTCCTCATCGCGAACCAGCGTACCGCGCGCCCAGTGATAGCGGAAGATGGAGCGCACCCCAACGAGGTACACCGTTGAGCCAACCGCACTCAGCCGGGCAATGGACGGTTCGGGGCAATCGATCGTGGAAATGATCGACAAGGTATCAGGATCGATCACCAGCAACCGCGCGGGCACGCTGTCAGACAGGTTTTTGGTGACGATCAAGCCATTGTCGAGAATGACGAAGCTGTTGTGTGCAAGGTTCAAAGGCAGGCGCAGCGACGCTTTGAGCCTGCATTGCCGATCGAGACGGTGTGCGTATCGGCCATAAACGACATATAGGTCGCCATTGGCGTGGATCGCCATGCCACCTGGCCACATCGGCCCGCCTGGCAGTTGCGGCGATCGCGCAAGCGGTGCCAGCGTTTCCGGGTCGATTCGTTCAACCCGCGCGCTGGTCGGCAGCTTCAGATGCGAACGCAGCACCGAATGCGTCAGCAGAAACACCTCGCCCGGCGCGCCCAGCACGGTCATTGTCGACATCAGCGTTCGCCGCGTTGTGGCGCGCAACCGATCGCCGATCCTCATTTCAGGGCCATGGCGCGCAACTTGCCGGCGATCGGGGGAACCGTCCTCGCCCGGCCAGGGGCTATCGAGATATGCGCTCAATGTCCCGCGCCCGGTCGTGTCGTCAGATCGTCAGATCAGCAGCATCAGGATCGGCAGCACGGTGCCCGCCGCGAGCATGATCTGCGACGTCCGCCGGGTCAGTCGATTGGTCAGCGCGATGGAGATGCCAAGCCCGGTCGATATCATCAGCCCGATCGACATGAATCCGACGAAAACCTTGAGCGGCCAGGGCGAATGGGTCGATGCCTTTGCGGGGACTGCTGCGGTTGGGGCAGCTTTGCTCTCGCTCGCGCCGGTGGAGGCGGCGGGTGGTCTTGGCTTACGTGGTTTGGGAAAATCCTGCTTCTTGTGAATGGCCGCAATCGTCGCGATCCATTTGGGCGGTGCGATTCCATTTTCGGTTTCGTGAAAATCGAAGGTCTGCAGGGCGCCGCTGAACGCGAAGAACAGGATCGCCGGCGCAAAAAACATCCCGCACCACAAGTGAAACTGGCGTATGCGGCGCAACGTGCGGGGGTGCATCGGCTTGCCTTTCGGGCGGGGATCGATGGTTAACGATACCCCCAAGACGAACGCCGCACCACCGGCCTTATCGGCCGAATGCGCTTTTTCGGTACAACATCGTGATGGATACCCGACGATTGCGCGGATCGGCCGGGTCCTCCTTGATCATCGGTTCACGGTCGGCAACACCCTCGATCCGCTCGAACCGGCTATCGGGCAATCCATCCTGAGCCAACCGACGCCGGGTCGCCTCGGCGCGGCTGCTCGACAGCAGCCAGTTGTTGATTCCGGCCGCATTTTTGAAGCCAAGGCTGTCGGTATGGCCGCGAATCATGATCGCGTTATCGAGTGTCTTCACCGATTGGGCGATCAACCCGATCAGTTTGTCGGCTTCGGGTTCGAGTGCGGTCGTGCCCAGGCCGAACATCGAATAATCGGCGTTATCGACCAGATCGATCCGCATGCCCTCAAGTGTCCGAACAAACCGCACATGCGTGGCCAGCTTCTGCATTTTGGGGCTGGCGGTCATCTGTTTGGACACCCGCTCTTTGATGCGATCGAAATTCTTGCGATCCTGAATTTCGAACTCGCGGTTACGCAGCGATCCCTTGTCGCCTGTGCCGATCCGCGGGCCGCCCGCATCGGACATTTGCGGCTGGACAAGACTGAGGGTGCTCGAGGTGCCGGCGTCCTTGCCGACGCGTGAGGAGCTGCTCACGACATCGCCGCCAAACAGGCCACTGCCGCCAATACCTTCTGACCGCGAATCGAGAATCGTCGGCGCAAAATAATCGGCAATGCCCTTGCGCTGCTTTTCCGTTGTCGCGCCCAGCAGCCACATCAGGAGGAAGAACGCCATCATCGCCGTCACGAAATCGGCATAGGCGACTTTCCAGGCGCCGCCGTGATGGCCGCCATGCCCCTCGATATAGATTTTCTTGACGATGACGCGGGGCGGCTGGTTTGCCCCGTGCGGCGCACGCGCAGCCATTACCGGCCCCGCAACCCATCAAACACCTCGGCAAAGCCGGGCTGATTGTCATGCGCGATGCCCGAGCGTGCGGCTTCGATCACCAGCGGCTGCGGGTGACCGTGGAGCGAGGCAATGATGATCTGCTTGACGGTGTGATAAATCGCGGCGTCGGCATCGATGATCTGCTGCAACCGGCCCGCCAGTGGCGCGACCAGGCCGTATGCCAGCAACACGCCCATGAAGGTGCCGACCAGCGCCGAGCCGATCATGGCGCCCAGAATCGCGGGTGGCTTGTCGATCGAGCCCATCGTTTTCACCACGCCGAGCACGGCCGCGACGATACCGAGCGCGGGCAGCGCGTCGGCAAGCCCCTGCAGGGTGGTTTGTGGCCCTTGGACTTCGTGGTGGTGGGTCTTGATCGTGTTATCCATCACCTCTTCGACCGCGTGCACATCGAGCGTGCCCGAGGACACGACGACAAGGCGGAGCGTATCGGCGATCAGCGCGATCAAGGTGTGATCGGCGAGCAGCCGGGGATATTCGCTGAAGATCGCGCTCGACGACGGGTCTTCGACATGCGGTTCGAGCGCGATCGGCCCTTCGGTCCGCAGCATCTTCATCAGCTTCGAGACGAGGAAGATGGTATCGAGATAATCCTGCTTTTTGTAGCGCGGACCCTTGAACACTTTCATCAGCCCGGTGCCGATTGCCTTCAGCTCCTTCATCGAATTGCCGATGATGAGCGCGCCGATCGCGGCACCGCCGATGATGAGCATTTCATGCGGAATGGCTTCCATCACGGGTTCGAGCGCACCGCCGGTGAGCGCGAAGCCGCCAAATACCATCACGATCAGGACGACAAAGCCGATAATCGGAAACATGAACTCAGCCGCCTCCCGACGTTGATGCCGCCCGACGATATGGTGGGTGGCGATGAAACCCCTTATTCACCCAATTTCGTCGCCAATCCGTTAACCAAACCGCGAAATCAGCGCAGATAATCGAAAAGGGAGAGCGAGCTGAGGCGGCCGAGGCTGGCTTGCGTGGCCTGAAGGATCGTCGTGGTCTTCTGCAGCTCGATAATTGCGGTCGTCAGATCGGTATCCTCGATGCCCGATCGTTCGGCCTCACGGGTGAGCGCCGTTGATTCGAGCCGTGCGGTTTCAAGGTCGAGCCGCGCGCCGCGCGCACCGATCGAGCCGCGAGCGCTGCTCACCTGATCGAGCGACGCCGTGACGCCGGTCAGCGCCTGGCCCGCAACGGCCGAAACGCTGCCGCCGGCCTCCAACGCATCAGCAAAGCTGCTGAGTACGGCGAAAATATCGCCAGCGCCGGCGCCAGCGGGCAGGTTGCCGAAAATGCGTTCCGCCGATTCGCTCGGCTGTACGTTAGTGCCGTCGCCGACGGGAATCGCGACCGGATTGCCGGTGCCGGTAAAGCTGACAACGCCCGCGACATCGCGCGTCACGGCGCTGTCGCCGGTAGCAGCGCCGAACAATGGTCCGCCGCGTGCATCCTTGCTGTTGGCAAGGGATACGAGGTCGTCGACGATACCGCGCAGCTGCGCGGCGATGACCGCGCGATTGCCGTCAGACAGCGTCCCGCTGCTCGCCTGGATCGCGAGTTCCTGCGCCTTTTGCAGTTGGCTCGACACCGATTCCAGCGCGCCATCGGCTTGATTCAGGACCGTCTGGGCGAGATCGATGTTCTTGCCCCAAGCGACATCATCGGCGCTTGTGCGCGCGATCACTTGCAGCCGCCGATAGCCGATCGCGTCATCGGACGGAGCGGTGAGCTTTGCCCCCGACGAAATCTGCTCCTGCAGCGTCTGATTGCGGCCATTAAGGCTCGCCAGCGATGCTGCCGATCGATCGAAGAACAAATTGGTGCTGGTAATCGTCATGATCGGTCTCAGCGAATATCGAGGATGGACTGGAAGGTTTCGCGCGCCACCTGAATCACGCGGCTCGACGCCTGATAGGCTTGCTGGAACCGAAGCAGATCGACCGCCTCGCTATCGAGATTGACCCCGGTCAGCTGGTCGCGTGCCGTAATCGCGCCTTCGCGGATCGCGTTTTGCGCATCGGACACGGTCTTGCGCTGGTCGAGCGCGGTGGCGTTGTTCGCGACCAGCCCGGCGGTGTCGGCTTCGAACGCGCCTGTGGTACGCAGCGCTTCAAGAGCGGCGAAATTAGTGTTGTCGCGCGGGCCTCCACCAACTGCGGCCGCAGCGATCCCGCGTCCGCTGGTAAGCGCCACGCTGATGTTGGTCGGGCTGGCGCCGACGCTGAACAGCGCCGCGCCCGGATTGCCATCGAGATCGCGGCCACCCGCCTGCACGGCATTGACGCCGTCGACGAAATCAGTGGCAATCCGATTGAGTTCGGTGCGCGCAGCGCCAATTCGCTGGCCACCTTCGGCGATGCCGGCCAGCGTGCCGCCCTGTGGTGACAGGCTGGAGGAGGTGCCGTTCAGATGGACGGCGAAGGAAACATTGCCCGATGCCGCCCGCACATAGGTAACAAAGCCAACATCGCCGCCGGTGGTGACAAAGCTCGGCCCGGATGCGCCGCCCAGAGTGAGGCTGGCCCGCCCTGCCGAATCAAGCGTGACACCGACATCGCTCAGCGCGCTCAATTGATCGAGGATCTGGTCGCGCTGATCGAGCAATTGTGCCTGCGCGCTCGAATTGGGCGTTGCGCTACCCAGCCCCTTGTTGACCTTGGCCAGGGCCGCACCCAGCGTTTCGAGCGAGGTCACTGCACTTTCGGCGGTGCTGTCGAGATCGGCCGTGATCTGATCGAGCGAGCGCGCCGTTGCTGCGAAAGCGTTTGCGACGCCCGAGCTCGCTTCGAGCAGCGCGGCGCGCGGGGTGCTGGCGGCGGGATCTGCAGCAACCGATTTGGCGGTGTTGAAAAAACTCGTCAGCCGATTTGTCAGATCATTGCCGGTCAGGGCGCTTTCGATGCCGGTCAGCCAGACGATGCTGGTTTCGGTTCGCGCCAGATCGGCACCCGATGCGCGTACCGCATTGGATCGCAGTTCATCGGCAGCGCGGTTGATGCCGAACACTGCCACACCGTTGCCGTTCGCGACATTGCTCTGCGAATAGCGTCCGCTCGACGCGGTGACTTCGGTCAGCGTCGCGGTCCGCCGGGCATAGCCGGGGGTGGCCGCATTGGCGATATTATCCGACGTGGTGGTCAGCGCCGACTGATAGGCGCGGACGCCACTGGCGCCGATTGAGAGCAGGTCGCTCATGGCGCCTTCCCGATGGCAGGGCCGCTATCGGCCGGTGTGACGGGTGCCGCTGCCTGCAACGCTTCCTGGTTCTTTGCCAGAAATTCAACCATTGCCTTGCCAATGCCGAGTGGCTTGGCATCGGCCATCACGATCGACAATTTCTGGTCCTGCATGTCGCGGAAGGTGTCGATCGCCTTGGACGAGAAGAGTTCCTCGGCCAGATGCGTATTACGCATCGATTTTAGCATCATCTGCGTGAACACGGCCTCGAACTGTTTGCCCGCTTTTTCCAGATTGGCACGCGACGCGAGCCTGCTCGTGTCGGTCGAGACATTGGGGGCATCGATGCCGGTGGTCGGCAGGGCCGGGATGGCGGGGATGCTGGTCATGCGGGCATCACAGGATGATCAAGTCGGCCTTCAGCGCGCCGGCTTCCTTCAGGGCTTCGAGGATCGCGACAAGATCGGCTGGCGAAGCACCGATCGCGTTCATCGCCTTGACGACGTCAGACAGGCGCGGGCCAGGATCGAGCAGGAAGATGGGCTTCACCTCTTCGGCGATGTTGACGCCGCTTTTCTGTTCGACGGTGGTCTGGCCCTGGCTGAAGGGCGCGGGCTGGCTGACGCGCTGCGATTCATCGACGCGCACGGTTAGCTTGCCTTGGGTCACGGCGGCTGGCCCGAGCCGAACGGCGGAGTTGATCACGACGGTGCCGGTACGCGCATTGACGATCACACGCGCGGCAGGTTCGGCGGCGGTAACCGTCAGATTCTCGATCTGGCTCATCAGCGTGGCCCGTGAATCGGCGCCCTCGGGGGCGCTGATCGCAATCGACACACCGTCGATGGCTTGTGCCCGGCCCGGGCCGAGCCGCCCGTTGATCGCAGCCGCGATGCTCTGTGCCGTGGTAAAATCGGCACGCGACAGGTTGAAGGTTAGCAGCGGTGAACTCGCAAAGCCGGTATCGACCGCACGTTCAACCGTGGCCCCTTCAGGGATACGTCCGGTGGAAGGCACGTTGACGACGATCTTCGAGCCATCGGCACCGTCCGCCCCGAGCCCGCCAACCGCCAGATTGCCCTGCGCCATCGCATAGACCTGGCCATCGGCACCGATCAGCGGGGTGAGGATCAGGCTGCCGCCGCGCAGCGACTTGGCCTTGCCGAGGGCGGCAACGGTGATGTCGATCCGCTGGCCGGGCTTGGCAAAGGCAGGCAGTTCGGCAGTGATCAGCACGGCGGCCGAGTTCTTCAGGCCGGGATTAACCCCGGCGGGCAGCTGCAAGCCAAAGCGCGAAGCGACGCTCTTCAGCGACTGGACGGTATATTCGAGATTGTCGTCCCCCGTGCCCGGCAAACCGACGACGATGCCATAGCCCGTCAGCTGGTTGGTACGAATGCCCTGGAACGCGCCGAGATCCTTGACGCGGTCAGCCAGTGCCGGTGTTGCCACCAGCATCGAAAGCAAAAGGGCGAGGAACAGACGGATCATGCTGGGTCCGATCAAAACGGGCTGACGGCGGAGAAGAAGCGGCTGAACCAGCCCTGGCGGCTGGCGCGGGCGACATCGCCCTTGCCGGTGTAAGCGATCTGCGCATCGGCTACCCGGGTGCTGAGCACGCGGTTATCGGCATCGACGTCAGCCCAACGCACCAGACCCTTGATCTGAACGAATTCGTCGCCGCGGTTGAGCGTGACGCGCTTGCCGCCCTGCACCATCATCGTGCCGTTGGGGAAAACTTCCGACACCGTCACGCTGACTTCGCCTGATAGCGAGTTGGACTGATCGGCCTGGCCGGTGCCGTTGAAGCCCCGGTCGCCCGATGCCTGCAGCGAATTGGGAGGCACGAAGGAAAGCGGCCCAACGGCGGGTGGCGTGATGCCCAGATTGGCCTTGCTGTCGAGCTTCGAACTCGCCGATTTGCTGGCGAGCGTGCGCTCGACCAGCACGATGGTGAGCGGATCGCCAACCCGGCGCGCGCGCCAGCCTTCGTAGAGCGGTGCATAGCCAGCCGATGCCTTGAAGATCGCGCCATCGGCAGGTGCCGGCGGCGCCGGCGGCGGCGGCAGGGTCATCGAGAAATCTGTCTTGGGCGCCTTCTTGCCAAACAGGCGCGCGTCGGCGGCGCCCGGTGCAAAGGCTGCGACCAGCACCGCGCCCGCGACCAGCCCGCCTGCAAATTTGACGAGCGCACTGTGCGCGGTCGGCACGAGGGCCGGGGCAGGATCAGACGTTCTGGTTGACATATTGCAGCATTTCATTGGTGGCGGTGATCATCTTCGAATTCACTTCGTAGGCACGCTGGGTTTCGATCATGTTAACCAGTTCTTCGACCACGTTGACGTTCGATCCTTCGAGCATCCCCTGGCGAATACTGCCGCGGCCATCCTGCCCGGCCGTGCCAAGACTGGCGGCACCGCTGGCGGCGGTTTCGCTCAGGTAATTGTCGCCCGCGGCCTGAAGCCCGGCGCTGTTAGGGAAGGTCGCCAGCTGGATCTGGCCGATCTGGCTCGGTTCGGTCTGCCCGGCGATCGTTGCCGAAACGGTGCCGTCAGTGCCGATCGTGATTGACGTAGCGCCTTCTGGAACGGTGATGCCGGGCTGCACGGTATAGCCTTCGGCCGTCACCAGCTGCCCCTCGGCAGATCGCGAGAAATTGCCCGCGCGTGTGTAACCGAGCGTGCCGCCTGGCAGCGTCACCTGGAAATAGCCATCGCCATCGAGCGCGAGATCGAGCGAGTTGCCGGTGGTGGCGAGCGAGCCCTGGGTGTCGATCCGCGACGTACCCTGGATACGCACGCCGGTGCCCAGGTTCAGGCCGGTGGCATATTTGGTTTCGGATGTGCTCGGCGCGCCGGGCGCCGTGATCGTCTGATAGGCAAGCGTTTCGAACGCTGCCCGATCGCGCTTGTAGCCCGTCGTATTAACGTTTGCGAGGTTGTTCGAGATGACCCGCATGCGCATGTCCTGGGCATCAAGCCCGGTCCGTGCGATGTGCATTGCTGCGCTGCCCATGTCCTTATTCCCCTTTAACCGGGCAGGCGCATCAGAGATGCGCCGCCTTCATCGAGTTCCTTGGCCGATTTGATCAGATTGGCCTGCACTTCGTAGCTGCGCTGGTTCTCGATCATGTCGACCAGCGCCTCGGTGAGATTGACGTTCGATCCTTCGAGCGATCCCGAAATCAGCTTGGCTGTCGGATCGCCAGGCAGCGCGCCGCCGCCGCGTACATGGAGCAGATTGTCCAGCCCCTTGACGGTGTCCGATCCCTTCAGGCTTGCCAGCTTGATCTGATCGACAATCACAGGCGCAGCGCCAGGTTCGGCGCCGAACGGGATGATGGCGATGCTGCCATCGGGGCCGATCGTCACACTCTGCGCGGGTGGCACGGTGATCGGACCCCCCGATCCGATCACCGGGAAACCGTCACCGGTTTCCAGCACGCCCGATGCCGCGATCGAAAGATCGCCACGCCGGGTATAGGCTTCGCTGCCATCCTTTGACTGCACGGCGATCCAGGCATCCCCGCCTACCGCTACGTCGAGCGGTTTGCCGGTGGAAAAAATCGCGCCGGGTCGACGGTCGACATCGGTGATTTCTTCCGATGCCGGCTGACGCGATAACAGTCCTTCGCCCTTGAGGGTCAGCTGATCGAACACCACCCGCTCGGCGCGAAAGCCGATCGTAGAGGCGTTCGCCATGTTGTTGGCGATTGCCGCCTGCGCCGCCATGTGCCCCTTCAGGCCCGACGCCGCGGTGTAAATCAGCTTGTCCATTCAACTGGCCCCGATCGTCAGAAATTAGCGGATGTTGAAGATGGTCTGCGAGAGCTGGTTGTCCGTCTCGAGCGCCTTGGCATTGGCCTGGAAATTGCGCTGCGCGGCAATCAGGCCAACGAGTTCCTCGGTCTGGTCGACATTCGAACGCTCGATCGTGCCCGACAGCAGGCCGCCAAAGCCGTTGCTGCCAGGCTCGCCAAGCGCGGGCGTGCCGGACAGGCCGGTCGGCGCCCAGGTGCTGGTGCCAAGCTGGCGCAGGCCCGATGGATTGGCGAAGTTCGCCAGCAGTACCTTGCCGAGCGTGCGCGTTTCACCGTTCGAGAAGCTGGCGCGGATCATGCCTTCATTGTCGACGGTCACACCCTGTAGTTGACCCACCGCAACACCGTCCTGGCTGGCGGCGGCGACATCAAATGGCGAGCCCAGCTGCGTGGTTGCGGTCCCGAAATCGAGCGCAATCACCTGCGGGTTGGGGCTGCTTGCCGGGGTGAACGCGTCGAACGTGTTTGGCGTTGTCGGCGAGGTGAGCGTGCCTGCAATGTCGAAGGTCAGCGTGATTTCATCGACGCCCGCCACGGTCAGTGCCTGATCGCCGACAAAATTATAGGCAGACCATACGCTGGTCGGCGTCCCGCCCGTGGGGACGGTTTCGCGCTTGAAATAGGTGGTCAGAACCTGGGCATTGCCCTCTGAGTCATAGATCGTCGTCTGGGTCGATTCATTGTAGCTCGTCGGATCGAAGCGATCGAACGTCGTCGTCGTTGGAATCGCTCCGCCGCCTGGCAGATTGAGCGATAGGGCGACATTCTGCGTCGGTACCGGCGTGCCGCTGGTGGCGGGCAGACGGACAGAGACCGCCGAGGACAGCCCCGATGCCACTATGGCGCCGCTGCCATCCACTGGATAGGCCTGCAGGTGCGATCCTGCGCCGTCGACGACATAGCGGTCGGCATTGACGAGGAACGATCCATTGCGCGTGAAGTTGACCGGACCGCCATCAAGCTGCGGTTTCACGGCAAAAAACCCGTCGCCTGAAATCGCAATATCCAGCGCCGACGATGTCTGCACCAGATTGCCCTGGCTGAACTGCTGGCGATTGGCCTTGACGACGGTGCCCGACCCGATCGCCTGGGTGGGATTGGTGCCCACGCTGGAGGCGATCACGTCGGCGAATTCCGAACGGCTCTTCTTGAAGCCGCTGGTGCTGACATTGGCCAGGTTGTGCGAAATGACCGCGAGATCGGTCTGGGCTGCGCGTAGGCCGCTGAGCGAAGTGTAGAAAGACATGGTTGTATCTCCTTGGCGAAACTGGTCGGTGGTGGCGGATCAGCCGATCTGGCGAACCTGGGTTGTCGGGATTTGGCCAATGCCGGCCACGGTGAGAATCGGGGCGCCTGTTGACGGGATCGATACCGAACTGACCGGTGCCCAGACGAGCGAGGTGGTCGCGACGCTGGCATTATTGTTGTTGGCAACGGCGGTGATCTTGAATGGGCCGGGTCCTGCGGGATCGCCGCTATTGGTGCTTCCATCCCAATCGAAGGTAACGGTGCCCTTGGTCTGCGCACCCAGCGACAGGGTTTTGAGGACCGCGCCGTTCGGGCCCTGGATCGATACGCGGAGGTCGCTGGCATCCCCCGCCAGTTCGACCGCGCCCGTCAACCCGCCATCGGTGCGCGGAAACGCGGTGTCGCCCGGCGCCAGAACGGTGCGGCCGACATAGCTCAGCGCATCGCTCGTCGTGCTGCCGGCGAGCTTTTCCTGGATCGCCTTCAGCGTTGTGTTCATCTCGGCAATGCCGGCCACGCTGGAGAACTGCGCAAGCTGCGTCAGCTGCGCGGCGGCATCGACCGGATCGGTCGGATCCTGGTTCTTCAGCTGCGCGGTCAGCAGCTTCAGGAAATCATTCTGGCTCAGCGAATCGGCTTGCGCCGCGGTCGTCACCTTCGCGGCGGTATTGCCGGAACGGCTAATCCCCAGATTGGCCAATGTGCTATCGAAAGAACTCGCCATGATCAGCGTCCCAGCTTGAGGGTATCGAGGATCAGCGACTTGGCGGTCTGCAGTACCTCGACATTGTTTTGAAAGTTTCGGGCGGTTTCCATCATGTCGACCAGCTCGCGCGTCTCATCGACGGCGGCTTCGAACACGTTGCCATCCGCATCGGCGACAGGGTTGGTCGGGTCGTAGCGTTTGGTCGGCGCGTTGCCGGCCTGAACGATGCTTTCGACGTTGACGGTCGCAAGTCCCGATGCCTGATCGAACTGGGTGCGGAACACCGGCTTCATCGTCTTGTAGGCGGCCGCTGCCGACCCCGAGACGACGCCTGCATTGGCCAGGTTCGACGCGGTGGTGTTCATCCGCACGAGCTGGGCGGACATTGCCCGGCCGGCGACCTGAAAAATGGTGAGGGGTTGATCGGCCATCTTATTCGCCTCTCAGGGCACGGGTGATCTGGCCGATGCGGCCATTCAGGAACGAAAGTGTCGTCTGATAGGCGACCGCGTTTTCGGCGAAGGCGGTCTGCTCGGTCGCGAGCTCGACGGTGTTGCCGTCGAGCGATGCCTGGACGGGCACGCGGAAGCGGGTGGCGCTGCCGATCGCCATATCAGTCATGTTGCGGTTGCTGCCCGATTGCGCGAGCGCTGCCTGGAAATCGATGTCCTTGGCCTTGAAGCCGGGCGTGGAGGCGTTGGCGATGTTGGACGCAATCATCCCCATGCGCCGCGAGCGCAGTTCAAGCGCTGCTGCATGCACACCGAAAAGAAGGTCGTCTGACACGGGTCTAGTCCTCGTATTGATCTGCGCAAAAAATTCTGCGTGGCCAATCAAGCAATCACCGTGCCAATTTGCCTTGCCGGTTCGGAAATGCCCGTTTGCCGACCCAGATCGCCCAAAGCGGCAAGATGTTGCCGGGAAGCGGCAACGCGGCGGCAAGCTTGCGTCGGATATCGATCGTGCCGGACGGCAATGATGATTGATGGCGACCGATCGGCAATTTGGCGCGACCCTTGCTACGCGGCGCGGCATGAACAGCATCGATCTTGCCCAGGCGCTTGGGCCTTATCTCGATCCGGTTGCGGCGGCGATTGTCGGCGGTGGCACATTGCTGGCCGTCGTTCTTCGCACGCAGGCGCATGATCTGGCCCGCGCGGTCGCCGCATTGCCGGTGCTGGCGCGGCGCCGATTCCGCGCCGATCCGCTGGTCGATCAGATTGCCGCGCTTGGCCGCATCGCCGCGCGCCACGGCGTGATGTCCCTCGATCGGTCGGTGATTGCCGATGCGGATGTGTCAGCGGCCGTTGCCGCGATCGTCGACGGTGCCGATCCCGATCAGGTCCAGGCGATCATCCGTCATGCCCGCCAGGCGCGGATCGAGCGGCATCTGGCTGCGGCAGAGGTTTGGGCCTCCGCTGCGGAGGTCGCCCCCGCTCTGGGGATGGTCGGCACGCTAATCGGGCTGGTGAAGATGTTCCTGTCGATGAACGATCCGACCGCGATTGGCGGGGCGATGGCGGTCGCGCTGCTCGCGACATTATATGGTGCCCTGATTGCCAATCTTGTCGCCATGCCGATTGCTGCCCGGCTGCGCCGCTGCGCACGCGAAGAAGCATTTGAACGCACTCGGATCGAAGCCCCGCTGGCCGCCATGGCCGCGCGCGAGGCGCCGCGCCTGCGCGATCATCCGCGCCCCATCGATCGTGCGCTGACAGACAGGTCTGCTGCATGACCGATGATTTCTTTCCTGAAACCCCGTCGGCGCGGCCGATCTGGCTGGTGACCCTGGCCGATCTTGCATTACTGCTCGTCGGGTTTTTCGTGCTGATTCAGGCGAACCAGACGCTCGACGGGAAAGCGCTCGCGCAGGGCTTGCGCGAGGGTTTCGGCGTGACGACGCGCGTCGCCGATCCGATGCCGGTTGCGGTCGCTGCGATGGCCGATTTCGCACCCGGATCGAGCGTACTGCCTTCGTCGCCCGCCAGCATCATCGCTTGGGCGCGGAGCGCCGCCACCGATCCCCGCGTCCAGATCAAAATTACCGGGGCAACTGATGGCACCCCCGCCGATGTCGAACCCGTCACCCGCAGCGCGAGCGTGCTCGCCGCCGATCGCGCCCGCGCGGTGGCGGCAGCGCTTGCCAGCGCCGGGGCGGTGCCGGCCGATCGGCTGACCATCGCCAACGACTCGACACCCGGCCGTCGCACCGTGACGCTGACGATTGGCTTTGGCGGGGAACGGCCATGATTTGCCGCCCGGCAACACTATTTTGCCGGTTTCGGCTGCTTTTTAGGGAGAAGACGATGTACCGCTTGCTCGCAACCACCTTGCTGATCGCCAGCCCGGCGGCGGCACAGACCGGCTTTCAGGATACGCAGGCGATCGATCGCGGGGTTGCTGCCTTTACTGGCAAGCCGATGGGCGCCGAGGGCGGTGCGCGTGCGCCTGTCGATACCCGATTGAAGCTGGCGGCATGCCCGATGGTCTCGATGGCATGGCGGGCGGACAATCATGATTCGGTGGTGGTGACGTGCACCGGCCCCGATTGGCGCCTCTATGTGCCCGTAATCGTACCGCCAACGCCGGTGCAAGCGCCCGTCGCAGCGCCAGTTGCGGTTGCCGTCAAACCGCAGATCATCATCAAGCGCGGTGATCCGGTGACGATCGAGGCGGGCACCAACGGCTTTTCGATCAGCCGTGACGGCGTGGCGATGAGCGATGCTGCCCCCGGAGGCCGCTTGCTCGTCAATGTCGATGATCCAAAAAAGCCGGTCCAGGCAATTGCGGTGAGTGCGGGCCGCGCGACATTGCCGGGTTATGCGCTGTAACACCGGACCCGAGGTGATAATTTTTCCTAAAACTTTGCCGTTCGCGGTCGTTCTACTGGGTGTAGGCACGATCACGAGGGTGGAGACATGGTGGATCCTGTTGGGACAAAGCCGGTTACGCAGGAGCGTTCGCTAGCGCGCGTTGCGCAAACCGCGCCAATCGCCCGCTCACGATCGGCCGTTCAGGACGATGCCGACACGGTTGTTGCCGGTGGTGTTGCTTCGCTGGTCGCCGATTATGCTGCTAAGCCACCCATCGATGAGGAACGCGTCGCGCAAATCCGCCGCGCGATTGCCACCAACAGCTATCCGATTGTTGCTGAGACGATTGCCGACCGGCTGATCGCGATCAAGATGAACTGGAAGCCGCAATGACACCCGGAACGACGCGGCGTGACGCCCTGATCCGCGTGATCGATGCGCTCCATGCCGAGATTGCTGCGCTGAAATCCAACGATGTCGCCGGGCTTGAGCGTGCAACGCGCACCAAGCTGATCGCGATCGATACCATCTCCGCCACGCCTGATGGCGTCCCCACCCCGGATATCCGTGCGCTTGCCGAAGAAGCGCACCGCTTGAACGAAACCTGCCGCATCTATGTGAACCTGATGAGCGCCAATGTGCGCCGCCGGTTGCAGCAGCTGACCGGCGAAGGCCCGACGGGCTATCGTGGCCCTGCGCTGGCAGGCGGCTACGCCTAAATCAGTCTAACTGCCAAGAAATTGGCACGGTCTTTGCTGTGTAAGCTCCTGCAACAGGGGGCGTACCAAGTCGATGACCGTCAATCCAATCGACAGAAACACCGGGACGATCCAGTCAGCGATTGCGCTGGCATCGGCCAAGACGGGTGTGGATTTCAATTATCTGCTCGGCCAGGCGCAGGTCGAAAGCGGCATGCGCGCCGATGCCCGAGCCGGCACGTCGAGTGCGTCTGGGCTGTACCAGTTCATCGAACAAAGTTGGCTCGCGGTTATCAAGAAACACGGCGCCGAACACGGGCTTGGCTGGGCGGCTGATAGCATCGGCGAAGGCGCCAATGGCCGGATGACGGTCAGCGATCCTGCCACGCGGCGCGCGATCCTGGCGCTGCGCAACGATCCCAGCACGGCATCGCTGATGGCCGCCGAACATGCCGCTGACAACAAGGCATCGATCGAAGGCAGCCTGGGTCGCACCGCGACCGGCACCGATCTCTACATGGCGCATTTCCTGGGTCTGGGGGGCGCCCGCAACTTTCTGAAGAATATGGAAGCCAATCCCGGCAAGATCGGCGCGGCACTGTTTCCGGCTGCGGCGCGCGCCAATCACAACATCTTCTACGGCGCTGGCGGGCAACCGCGCACGCTCAGCGAAATCTATGACCGTTTCTCCGCCAAGCTCGATCGCGGGGCTGCATCGGTGGGAGCGGTGGGCCTTGCATCGCGCAGCCTGACGCCGACCGAAGCGAGCGACGGCATGGAAGTGATCCCCGGCAATGGCGAGAGCCAGACCGGGGCGACCCGTTGGGCGCAGGCAACGATCACCCAGTTGAAGGGCACCACGGATCGTGCGGCGTCGCTGCTGCGGCCGACGCCGGATACTGCCCGGCTCGCCTATCTGATGCTCGCCCGGTTGGGCGGCTAAGCGATGGCCCGAACCTCCAGTCCCGGTCGCGGCATCGGCGCGATTGCCCGTGGCGGCGCCTTGCCGGTTGCGATCCTGTTGCTCGTGCTGCTGATGGTCGTGCCGATCCCGGCGGCCTTGCTCGACATCTTTTTCATCATGAACATCACGATCAGCCTGGCCGTGCTGATGGTCGCGCTCAACGCGCAAAAGCCGCTCGATTTCTCGGCTTTCCCCAGCGTGCTTCTCTTCGCAACCTTGTTCCGCCTGTCATTGAACGTCGCCTCTACGCGCGTCGTGCTGGTGCACGGGCATGAAGGCGAAGCGGCAGCCGGCCATGTCATCGAGGCGTTCGGCACCTTCCTGATCGGCGGCGATTATGTCGTCGGGCTGTTCGTGTTCACGATCCTGGTGATCATCAACATGATCGTGGTCACCAAGGGCGCGGGTCGCGTGTCCGAAGTGTCGGCCCGGTTCACGCTCGATGCCTTGCCTGGCAAGCAGATGGCGATCGACGCCGATCTCAACGCCGGTCTGCTGACCCCCGAAGAAGCCAAAGCCCGCCGCATCGAAGTGGCGACCGAGGCCGATTTCTACGGATCGATGGATGGTTCGTCCAAATTCGTGAAGGGCGATGCGATTGCCGGGCTGCTGATTCTTGCCGCCAACATCATCGGCGGGCTGATCCTGGGGCCGATCAGCCACGGCATGACGATTGGCGATGCCGCGCAAACCTATGTGCTGCTCGCGATCGGCGATGCGCTGGTCGCGCAGATCCCGTCGTTGATGCTCTCGATTGCGGCGGCGACGATCGTCACCCGCGTCACCTCGTCGCAGGATCTGACCGGCCAGATCGGCAGCCAGTTCGGCTCGGCCAAGACCTGGACGCCGGTGGCCGCCATCCTCGCGCTGCTCGGCGTACTGCCGGGCATGCCGCATTTCATCATCCTGCCGGCCGCCGCGATTGCCGGTTTTGCCGCCTGGAAGCTGCGCCAGATTGCCCAACGCCCGGTGCCGGTCGAAGAGATCATCGCCGCCCCGGTCGATCCGTCACGGATCAGTTGGGAAGAAGTGGCAGATTCGATCCAGATCAACCTCGATATCGGCTATGGCCTCGTGCCCTTGGTCGATGAGCGCCGTGGCAGCCCATTGATGGGGCGGATTACCGGCGTCCGGCGGCAATTGTCGAAAGAGCTTGGCTTCATCGTGCCGCAGGTGCGCGTGCGCGACGATATCAATCTGTCGCCCTATACCTACCGCATCGTCGTTGGCGGGGTCGTGATTGGCGAGGATACCGTTTCGCCCGACGAGATGCTGGCGCTCGATACCGGGCAAGCGGTCGGCGGGCTGCTCGGCAAGCCGGTCAAAGATCCGACCTTCGGGCTCGACGCGACCTGGATTTCGCAGGGCGATGCCGATGCGGCGACGGGCGCTGGCTTCCTGGTCGTCGATCCCGGCACGGTTATTGCGACGCACCTCAATCATCTGCTCTCGACCAATGCTGCCGAACTGCTCGGCCCGGACGAGGTGCAGAACCTGCTCGATCAGCTGAAGGAACGCGCCGCCAATCTGGTCGCCGCATTGAGCCCGACGCCAGTCCCGCTGACCACGCTGACCCAGGTGCTGCGCGGATTGCTGGCCGAAGGGATCGCGCTGAAGGAATTCCGCCGTATCGCCGCCGCGATCGCAGTGGCTGCTCAGCGCACGCTCGATGCCGAGGAAATTATCGAGGCGATCCGTCCCGATCTCGGCCCGCTGATCATCCAGAAACTGTGCGGCGTGCGCGAGCCGCTGCGCGTGATGACGCTGGAGGGGCAGCTCGAAGGGTTGCTCGGCCATGCCGCACGTGCCGATCCGTCGCGCCGCCACACGATCGAACCCGATCTGGGCCGCCGCATCGTCGAGGCGCTGCAACGCGCCGCCCAACCACTCGTCGCGGAGGCCAAGCCCTTCGCCCTTGTTGTTCAACCCGCGATCCGCATTGCGATCCGCAAACTGGTGAAGACCTGTATGCCCGACACGCCCGTGATGAGCTTTTTCGAGGTGCCCGAGGATAAATCGGTCGAAGTTGTCGCGGTGATCGGCGCCCCCGGGGCATTGCCCGCATGAGCGCCCTGCCAGATCCTGCCGGTTTTGCCGCCGCGCTTGCCGCCCCGCCGCTCGTTTATGGCCGCGCCAAGCCCGATGCCAACGCGTTGGCACGCAAGCATCTGCCGCTGGTCCGGCGTGTCGCTTGGCATATTCATGGCAGCATGAGCAGTGCGGTCGAGGTCGAGGATCTGATCCAGATCGGCATGGTCGCCCTGCTCGAGGCGGCCGCTACATTCGAGGATCGCGGGCAGGTGAGTTTCGAGCAATATCTGTTGACGCGGGTGCGCGGCGCGATGATCGATGAGCTCCGCCGCCAGGCGACGCTCACGCGCGGCGCGATGCGGCGGCGGCGCGCCTATCAGGATACGGTTACCGCGCTGACGAACGAAACCGGCAAGCGCCCCGATGAAGCGGCTGTTGCCGAGCGGCTGGGCGTGACGCCTGAAAAACTGCGGATCGATTATGCCGCCGCCGAGCCGGTACGGTTCGAGACGATCGATGATGTCTATTCGGACGACCTACCCTGGTTCGCGAGCGACGAGCCGAATGCCTTCGATCAGCTGGCGGAAGCCGGCACGCGCGACACGCTTGTCGCCGCAATCGCGGCGCTGCCAGAGCGTGAGGCGCAAGTGATCCAGCTTTATTATGTCGAGGAACTGAATCTTGAGGAGATTGGGCTGGTGCTGGGCGTCGGCCCGGCCCGGATTTGTCAGATCAAGAAATCGGCGCATGACCGGCTGAAAAAAGCGCTGGCGCGGGTGATGTAACCTACCCGAAATTCCCCGGCGCCGCCATTGCTCCCATCCGCGCGGCGATGGCGTGGAATTCGGCGATGGTTTCCTCGATGATCGCTGCGACGGGTTTCACGCTGTCAATCAGCCCCGATGTCTGTCCGGCCAAGCCGACGGCGGCTTCCATATCGCCGCCGAAATAGAGATCCTGCAATCGCGCAAACGTATCGGCGGGCATCAGGCCGGCCTCGTGGATCGCGGCGGTGCGCTCGGTCTTCAGCGCGCGGATGCAGGGCGTCGATTTCTGGTTGAGCACGAGCGTGCCGGTTTCCTTCGCGTCGATGATCGCCTGCTTGTAATTGTGATGCACCGGGCTTTCGGCGGACGAGACGAACCGCGTGCCCATCTGCACCGCCTCTGCGCCCAGCGCGAAGGCGGCGGCCATGCCCTTGCCGTCGCAAATCCCGCCTGCAGCCACCAGCGGCACATCAGTGACGCGGCGGATCGCCTGGAGCAGGACGAGGGTGGAGACTTCCTCCGGATTCTTGAAGCCGCCGCCTTCAGACCCTTCGACTACCAGCCCGTCGATGCCCGCCGCCACGCATTTCATCGCGGTCTCCACCGTCGGCACCGCGTGATAGACGGTGATCCCGGCCGCTTTCAGCGGCGCGATGAACTTGGCGGGACTGCCCGCCGATGTCGTGACGAACTTCACGCCGGATTGGCAGATGAAGTGCAGCATCGCATCATCTTTCAGGAACCGGATCGGCAGGTTCACGCCGAACGGCGCGCTGGTGAGCGACGCCATTTTCACGATTTCGGCTTGGCAATTCTCGGTCTCGCCCGAGGATGTCTCGATAATCCCCAACCCGCCTGCATTCGATACTGCGGATGCCAAAGCGGACCGCGCGATCCAGCCCATCGGTGCCTGGACGATCGGATAGCGCGCGCCGGTATGCGCCAGAAAACGGTTCATTGAGACCTCCCCCACCTCTTTAGTTGCAGGCTCTTTGCGGGTTGGCGGCCGAAAAGAAAAGCGGGTCGCAGCCGCGCTGCATCGGCGCTAAGGCTTGGACGAACCCGATCGCCGCCAGACGAGCGTACCGACGGGCAAGGTGAGGGGCACGGGCCAGATGAAACCATTAAGCGGCATTCGCGTGCTCGATTTCGGGCGGTACATTGCCGGGCCTTACTGCGCGGCGTTGCTCGCCGATTACGGGGCCGACGTGATCCGGGTGGAGCGCGTGGGCGGCAATGAAGACCGTTTTCCGGTGCCCGTGGCCGAGGATGGGGCAGGGGCGGGGTTCCTCCAGATGAACCGCAACAAGCGCTCGCTCGCGCTGTCTCTGGGCAGTGTCGAGGGCCAAGCGATCGTCAAGCGGCTCGTCGCGACGGCCGATATCGTGGTGGCGAACATGCCGGCAGACGCGCTCGCCAAGGCCGGGCTCGACCTTGAATCGCTGCGCGCAACCAAGCCGGATATCATTCTGGTGACTGCGTCGGCGTTTGGTGAGCAAGGGCCGATGGCGGGGCGGGTGGGATTTGACGCGGTCGGGCAGGCGATGTCGGGCGTCGTGCGGCTGACGGGAACGCCCGATCAGCCTTATCGCGCACAAGTGAACTACGTCGATTTCGGCACCGCGATCCATTGCGCGTTCGGGGCAATGGTCGCGCTGCGCGAACGCGATCGGACGGGTCTGGGCCAGCAGGTATCGGGATCGCTGCTCGGCACCGCAACCGCGATGTCGAACGCGCTCAGCATCGATTATGCGCTAAACGGGGTGGAACGCGTGCCCATGGGCAATCGCAGCTTCGGCTCGGGCCCGACCGATGTGTTCGCGACGCGTGACGGCTGGATCATCACCCAGGTGGTGAGCAACCCGATTTTTGCGCGCTGGGCCAAGCTGGTCGGCGCGCCCGAGTTGATCGACGATCCACGCTACGTCGATGACATGGCACGCGGCGATAATGGCGAAGCGCTGAGCGCGCGCATGGCGGCGTGGTGTGCGACCCGCACGACCGAAGAGGCGATCGAGACCTTGGGCGCGGCGCGGATTCCGGCCGGGCCGGTGCTCGATCCGTCGCAAGTCATGGCGCATCCCCAGGTGCAGGCGATGGGCTATGTCGAGCATGTTCGCTATCCAGGCACGCCCGCGCCCGCGCCGATTGTTGGCGCACCGATCGCGCTGAGCGGCGCCGTGCGCGATCCGATGCAGCGCGCGCCGCAATCGGGCGAGCATAGTGCCGCGATACTGGCTGAACTTGGTTATAGCGCAGACGAGATCGCGGCGATGGTCGCAGCCGGTGTCGTCCAGCTAGCCAGCGCCTGAGGATCGAGCGCATGGACGCTGCACGCACTCCCGTCATCATCGGCGTCGGCCAGATCAACGACCGGACCGAAGACCCCTTTGCCGCAATGGACCCGGTCGCGTTGATGGTCGCGGCGTTACAGGCGGCTGACTGCGATGGTGGGGGCGGCTGGATAAAGGCGATCGATTCGCTCGCAGTGGTCGACCAGATTTCGTTTCGCGAGATGAACCCGCTCGTCGATGCTGTCGCGGCGGGGCTGGGCATTGCGCCCGCCCATTGCTTCCAGACGGCAAAGCCGATGGGCGACAGCCCGGTGCGGTTGCTGAATGAGGCGGCAAACCGGATCGGCTCGGGGGAATCGATCGTAGCCGCTGTGGTCGGGGCCGAAGCGCTGCGCACGGCGGCCAAGCGCGCTGCGGCAAATGGCGGCGATGTCGATCACAATGCCATGCGCATCCGCCATAAGGGTGTCGCGCCGATCTATCGCCAGCGTTACGGGCTCACCGCGCCGGTCGATGTCTATCCGCTCTACGAAAATGCCACGCGATCGGCCTGGGGGCAGACGCTGGCCGAGGCACAGGCCGAAAGCGGGCGGATTTGGGCGCTGTTTTCGCAGGTGGCGACCGACAACCCGAATGCGTGGCTGCGCGCGCCCAAAAGCGTGGACGAAATCGTCACCCCGTCTCCTGCAAACCGCCCGATCGCCTTTCCTTATCCCAAGCTGATGGTTGCCAACAGCGCCGTCAATCAAGGCGCGGGGTTCATCGTCACCAGTCTGGCCCAGGCGCGGGCGCGCGGCTTTGGCGACGATCGTCTGATCTTTGTCGGCCACGGTGCTGCAGCGCACGAGCCCGATGATGTGCTGGCGCGCGATGGCTATGCGGCATCGGCGGGCATGCGGGTCTCGCTCGAACAGACTCTCGCCGCCAACGGCCTGACATTCGACCAGATCGATCTCGCCGAGCTCTATTCCTGCTTTCCCTGCGTCCCCAAAATGGCGCGGCGGATTATCGGCTGGCCGGAAGATAGACCGGCGAGCGTCGTCGGCGGGCTCACCTTTGGTGGTGGCCCCATCGGCAATTACATGAGCCACGCCATCGCCGCGATGGTCGATCGCTTGCGTGGCGGGGATGGGCAGCACGGCCTGCTGTTCGGCAATGGCGGCTTTGCGACTTATAACCACAGCATCGTGCTGTCGCGCGCGCCGATCCCGGGTGTTAGCTTCCCGCATAACTTCGATCATCAGGCAGCAGCGGAGGCACTGCGCGGGCCGGTGCCGATAGTGGATCAGGATTATGCCGGGCCAGGTGTGATCGAAACCTATACCGTGTTCTACGATCGCGAAGGCGCGCCCAGCGCAGGGGTGGTCGTGGCGCGGAACCCGGTCGGCGATCGCTTCCTAGCCCGGGTCCCGGGCGATGACGACGCGGGCATCGCGTTCCTCACTAATGCCAATGCTGATCCGATCGGGACGTCGGGAATCGCGGTTGAGGCGAAAGATGGCCTGCTGGAGTGGCTAATCATCAACTGACGCACGAAAAAAACCCCGGTGGCTTTCGCCACCGGGGTTCTTTCTCCGCACTCCTTTGGAAGTAAGGAGGGCCGGGCGGCTCCGACACCCTTGAAGGGGGGCGGTGCCGGAGCCGATCCTTGCTTAGCGGAGCAGCTGGAGCACGCCCTGCTGCGACTGGTTCGCCTGGCTGATCAGCGCAGTCGATGCCTGGCTGAGGATCTGCGCACGGGCCAGTTCGGTCGTTTCGGTCGAGAAATCGACGTCTTCGATCCGGCTGCGTGCGTCGGTCAGGTTGGCGACGCTGTTGGTCAGGTTGTTGACGACCGAAGCCAAACGGCTCTGGCCGGCACCCAGCGTTGCACGCGTGGTGTTGGTCGCCGTCAGCGCGGTGTCGATGGCGGTGAGTGCCGTGTTGGCACCAGCGACCGTCGAAACGTCGGCGGCAATTGCGGTCGTCAGGTCAAGACCACCTACATCCAGCGTAACGGTGTCGCCGTTGGCCGAGCCGGTTTGAATGTTGACCGTGGCGGCCGTCGTGCCGACCAGCGACACGCCGTTGAAGTTGGTGTTTGCCTGAATGTCGGTCAGCTGTGCGGTCAGCTGCGTGACTTCGGCCTGCAGGTTGGTACGATCGCCTGCCGAATAGGTGCCCGAAGCCGACTGCACGGCAACTTCACGCAGACGCTGCAGAATGTTGGTCACTTCGCCCAGCGCGCCGTCAGCGGTCTGCGACAGTGCGATGCCGTCGTTTGCGTTGCGGATCGCCTGGTTGGTGCCGCGGATCTGCGACGTGAACGAGGATGCAATGGCGAGGCCGGCGGCGTCGTCCTTTGCCGAATTGATGCGCTTGCCGGTCGACAGGCGCTCAATGCTGTTGGTCAGCGCCTGGCTGGCGCGGTTGTTTGCGTTGCTGGCTTTCAGCGCCGCGACGTTGGTTCCGATAACAGTCATGGTCGTATCTCCATTTGCCTGACGCTCCCTGTCGCCCCCCATCGGAAGAGCCGAGCCGTCAGCAGGGTAAACGACCGCTGCGTGCCGACATTAAGCAGAATTACAAACCACGTTGATCGCGATGCTGGGGGCAGGGGGCCGAAATTTGCCGGATCATGCCGCAAAACTGAGGCAGCAAAGGGAATTACCCCCTGTCGCGACCCCGGCAGCAAGCCGGAAAATAATTGCCGGACGGTGACATGATTAACGGTTGATTTACCGTAATTGCCGCATGTCTCCCTTACACAAGGGGAAAACCAATGCGGTCTATCTATCCGTCAGCTGCCGTACTGCGCCAACGCTATGCCTTGGTGTCGTCATTGCGGACGCAAGGTTTTGCGATCGCGACGGCCGATGAGGCCAAACCGCAACCCGGTGATATGTTTCTTATCGCCGATGGCGAAATGCCGTCGGCGCCCGCCCGTACAGTCATTATAGGCGATCAAGACCGATATGTGGTTCCAGCGCGGGACGGCAGCCCTTCACGGATCGGCTACACCGCAGAGAATGCCGCCATCGGTGACGGTTTTGCGCGCGCGCTGCTGGCGGGCCCTGACACGCCGACCGCTGCTGATCCGGAGAGCCTGGCGCTTTATGCGCTGGCCGAACGCGTCGCCGCCGCCGAGATTACCGTCCTCATCAACGGCCCGACCGGCACCGGCAAGGAAGTGCTGGCGCGTGCCATTCATGCCGGTTCGAACCGCAAGGACGGGCCCTTTGTGGCCATCAACTGCGCCGCCCTGCCCGAATCCATGCTCGAAGCATTGCTGTTCGGCCATCAGAAGGGGTCGTTCACCGGTGCATCGTCCGGCGGTGAAGGTTTCTTCCGTGCCGCGAACGGCGGCACCTTGCTGCTCGACGAAATCGCCGAAATGCCGCTGCAGCTGCAAGCCAAGCTGCTCCGGGCGCTGCAGGAACGCGAAGTCGTGCCACTCGGCGCTTCGGTGCCGGAGCCGATCGATGTGCGGGTGATTGCCTGTGCCAACCGCGACCTGCAGACCGAAGTCGCCGAAGGACGGTTCCGCGCCGATCTTTATTACCGGCTTAGTGTGTTTCCACTCTCGACCAAGCCGCTCGCTGAACGTCGCCTGGATATCCCGGCACTCACCGCGACGATGGTGCTGCGCCATGCGGTTGGCCGCGCGACGATCCCCTGGCCCGATGCGTCGGCGGTCGACGTGCTGATGCGCCATGATTGGCCCGGCAATGTCCGCGAGCTGGAAAATGTCGTTCAGCGTGCGCTGCTGTTTGCGGCGGGTGACACGATCAGCGCAGCGCACATCCTGTTCGATCGCGCACCGTCCTCAACGCCCGCTGCCGCAGCAACGCCTGCGGACGATGCTGTGCCCGCAACGCTTGGCAACATCGTCCAGATGTCCGAATTCCAGGCGATCCGCGAAACGCTTGCGGCCTGTGGCGGCAGCCGGATCGAAACCGCAAGGCGGCTCGGCATTTCGGAGCGCACGCTGCGCTACCGGCTCGCCAAGGCGCGTGAACAGGGCGAGATGATTACGCCCGCCTATTCGAGCAACTTTAGCAAGGTGGCTTCAGCATGAGTGGGATCGGTGGAGTGGGTGGCCCGATGGGGGTCGACCGGGTGCTCGCGCTGCGGGCGCAGATTCTGGAAAAGAACCAAGCGTTGCAACGCGCCGGTGCCAGTGCAGGCACCACGGCTGCGCCTGCGTCGACCGACAAGGGTAGCTTTGCCTCGACGATGCAGGAGGTGCTGAACGGCGTCAACGCTGCTCAGGCCAAGGCGGGGGACATCAGCGCCGCCTATGAGCGCGGTGAAAATGTCGACATCGCCAAGGTGATGCTGGCGCGCCAGGAAGCCGCGATCGGCTTCGAAGCGACGCTGCAAGTCAGAAATAAACTTCTGTCCGCTTACAAGGACATCATGAGCATGCCGGTTTAATCGATGAGCAACCAACTCACCCCCGCCACGCCCGTTATGCCGGAGCGTTTCGCCAATCCGCTGCGCCAGATCGGATCGCTGCTGCAACAGCCAGCGGTGCGCCGCAGCCTGCCAATGGTGCTGCTCGTCAGCCTGATCGCCGCGGCGGCGATCGCCTGGATGACGCTGGCGAGCCCGCAGCAGAAGACATTGTTCTCGGGGCTGCCCGATGCCGATAAATCAGCGGTGACGGCGGCGCTGCAGCAGGCGAACATCGCATCGCGCATCGATGAAGGCACCGGCGCGCTGACGGTGAACGAAGACGATTATTCGCGCGCGCGCATCTTACTCGCCGGGCAGGGCCTGCCCAAGGCGGCACCGGGCGGCTACCAGATCCTCGACAATCTGCCGATGGGGGTTTCCCGCGCAGTAGAGGGCGAACGGTTGCGCCAGGCGCGCGAGACCGAACTTGCCCGCTCGATCCAGGAAATCGACGCCGTCGCCGAAGCCCGCGTGCATCTGGCGATGCCCGAAACCAGCGTGTTCGTGCGCGACAATGCCGCGCCTTCGGCATCGGTGATCCTGAAGCTTCAGCCCGGCCGAAGCCTTGGTGAAGCGCAGGTCAGCTCGATCATCAACCTTGTCGCCTCGTCAGTGCCGGGGATGAAAACCGATGCTGTTACCGTTGTCGACCAGATGGGCGCGCTGCTGACGCATGTGCAGGGGCAGGATTCGACGACACTTGCTGGCGACGCGCGGATCGATTTCCAGCGCCGGATCGAAGACAAATATCGCGCCCAGCTGACCCAGCTGCTGACGCCGCTCGTCGGCCCGGGTAATTTTTCCGCCGAGATTCAGGCCGATGTCGATCTCGACGAAACCCAGGCGACGCGCGAAAGCTTTGACAAGCAGGGTGCGCTTCGGGCCGAACAGGGCAATTGGACAGGTGCCGGGGCTGCGGGCACGCCGCAAGCACCGGGCGGGATCCCCGGTGCGCTGTCGAACACCGCCACGCCACCACCGACGGTAACCGCGCAAAGCCAGACGCCAGCACCGGGTGCTACGCCGACGCCAACACCGGCAACCGCCGCTGCTGGTGCAACGCCCGTCAAAGCGGCAGAAAACTATTCGCGAGCCTATGATCTCGGCAAGGAAATCTCGGTTACGCGCGCCATGCCCGGCACGGTCAAGCGCCTGTCCGTCGCCGTGCTGCTGCGCGATCCTGAAACCGGCAAGCCGCGGAGCCCGGTGGAAATCCAGCAGATCACTGATCTGGTGCGCGCGGCGGTCGGCTATGACGCTGCTCGCAACGATCAGGTCACCGTCATCGCGCGCAAATTCGCGAAATCAACGGTGCTCGATGAAGAGACACCTTGGTACGAAGCCGGCTGGCTGCCGATCGTCGCGCGAAACGTGACCGCGATTCTGATCGCGATCATGGTGCTGATGCTCGGCGTGCGGCCTTTGTCAAAGGCGCTGCTCAAGAAGCGTGATGATACACCCGCTTCCGGGCCGCGCATCGGCGCGGGCACGGCGTTCTCAACCGCCGCCCGGTCGTCAAGCGGTACGGCACCGCAAATGCAGGACGGGGTTCCGATTCCGGTCAGTATTGAGATGATCGACAATGCCCGGAATTTCGATGACCGGATCGGCATGGTGCGGGGCTTCACGCGGGACAATCCCAGCCGCGCGGCGCTCGCCGTGCGTGACATGATCAAGGCGGATGCAAGCTGATGGAACCGTCGAGCAAAAGCTATACCGGCGTCGAACGCGCGGCCGTGCTCATGATGCTGGTGGGCGATGACGAAGCCGCCGCCATTCTGCAAAAGCTGGAGCCTGAAGAAGTCCGCCAGCTCGGCAAGGCCATGTTCGCGGTTGCCGATGTCAGCGAGATCGAGGTGGAGACCGTGCTCGACGATTTTGTCGGCAAGGCGCGCGCACGCACCGGCGTTGGCTTCGATCCGCGCCCGCGTATTGAGTCCATGATGAACCGCGCGCTCGGCCAGGAAAAGGCGGATAGCGTGCTGGCGCGCATCACGCCGCCGGCCGATGCCTGCCAGATCGATCTGCTCGACTGGCTCGATGCGAGCGAGATCGCCGGGCTGATCGAAAAGGAACATCCACAAATCGCCGCCGTGCTGATCGCCAATCTTGATCCCGGCATCGGTGCGCAAGTGCTCGAACTGCTGCCCGACTCGGTCCAGCCCGATGTGCTCCACCGGATCGCCCGGCTGGGGCCGATCACGCCTGAAGCCGTTGAGACGTTGAAGACGATGTTGTCGAGCCGGATCGGTGCAAGCCAGCAATCGACCGGCGTGCTCCTGGGTGGCACCCGCGAGGCTGCGAAGATCATGTCGAGCGCCCGAAAGACCACCGAAGCGCGCGTCATGCCCAAATTGTTCAAGATCGACCGCGAAACCGCCAAGGCGATCGAAGAGGCAATGTTCGTCTTCGACAATCTGCTCGAGCTCGACGACAAGAATCTCGGTACGCTTATCCGCAACATCGATGGCGATATTCTGGTGCGGGCGCTCAAGGGCGTCGACGAATCGATGCGCGGCCGCTTCCTGGGGTGCATGTCGAGCCGCGCCGCGGACGGCATTCGCGACGAACTCGAATCGCGCGGGCCGATGCGCTTGTCCGAAGTGCTCGAAGCGCAGAAATCGATTATCCAGATCGCGCGCAGTTTGGCCAAGGAAGGCACGATCATGATGGGCGGGGGCGACGACGATTATGTCTAGTTTCGCCGCCGGTTTCTCGGCGCGTCACGATGCGGCGGCAAAAGCGCTGCACCAGGCATTCGGTGGCGCCAGCGATGGTTTTGCGCCTGCCGATCTTAAGGCACGGGCAGCGGGCAAGGGGCGTCCGAAATCCTTTTCGCCCCAGGAATCCGCGCCGAAAAGTTTCAGCCCTGCCGATCCTGATCGCGATGCAACGCAGGGCTGGGATCCGCTCAATCCCCATGTCGAGCCGACCGGCTTTGTCGACCCGATCGAAACTGCGCGCCATGCAGGCTTTGCCGAAGGCGTGGCGCATGGCCGATCGCTCGAACGCGAAGCGCATGAGCGCGATCTGGCCCTGCTCCAGTCGCTGTCGCATGCCCTCAAGACGAGCGACCGGATCGACCGCGAACAGCTTGCTCGGCAATTGCGCGAAGCGGTGATATCGCTGGTCACCAAGCTGGTCGGTGAGGTCGGCATTTCAGGCGATCTGCTCGCCGGGCGGATCGCTGCGGCAGCTGACATGCTCGCTGACAGCGCCGAATCGGCGATGCTGCGGGTGCATCCCGATGATGTCGATCTGCTGAAGGAAAAACTACCGGCCACGATCATCGCGGTCGGCGATGCCGAGATCGACCGGGGCAGCTTCGTGCTCGAATCGGCATCGACGATTGTGGAGGATGGGCCCGAACTCTGGCTCGAACAACTGACCCAGGCGATTGACCGGGTGGCCGTACCGTCATGCTGAACCGCTTTACGGCCGATTATCTCGAAGGCGTCGCCGCCGCTGATTTCGCCCCACGCCCGCGCGTGTCGGGCAGGCTCGCCTCGTTTGACGGCTTGCTCATGGAGGCAACCGGGCTGTCGCTGCCGGTCGGCACGATCTGTTCGATCGGCACCGGCAAGGCGCGCGTCGAGGCCGAGGTGATCGGTTTTCGCAGCGGTCGCACGCTGCTGATGAACTTGGGCGGTCCTGCGCCGCTGTTGCCGCAAGCCCCGGTGCGCCCCTTGGGGGCGCCCGGCGAAGCCGAAGTTGGCGCGGCATTACTTGGTCGCGTTGTCGACGGCGCAGGCAAGCCCATCGACGGGCTCGGCCCCATTCGCGGCGCTGGCCATTGGCCGATCGCCGGCAAGCACCAAAACCCGCTCGATCGCGGGCGTGTGCTGAAGCCGATGGATGTTGGCGTGCGTGCGATCAACGGCTTGTTGACGATCGGGCAGGGTCAGCGGATCGGCATCATGGCCGGATCCGGCGTCGGTAAATCGGTGCTGCTCGGGATGATCGTGCGCGCGGCCGAAGCCGAAGTGATCGTGATCGGTCTGATCGGTGAGCGGAGCCGGGAAGTCGCCGATTTCCTCGAAACCAAGGTGGCAGGCGACGCGCGGCAGCGCGCCGTGGTCGTCGCGGTACCTGCCAATCATTCGCCGGTGCTGCGGATTCGCGGCGCGTTGCGCGCCACCGCAATTGCGGAGGCCTTTCGCGCCGAGGGCAAAAATGTGCTGCTGATCATGGACTCGCTCACCCGCGTCGCGCATGCCGGGCGCGAGATTGGCCTGGCGCTGGGTGAACCCGCCAGCGCGCGGGGTTACCCACCGTCGGCGATCGCGATGCTGCCAAACCTGATCGAGCGCGCGGGCACCGATGTGTCGTCGGGCGGGTCGATCACTGCGATCTATACCGTGCTCGCAGACGGCGATGACGGCAATGATCCGGTCGTCGACAGCGCCCGCTCGATCCTTGACGGCCATATCGTGCTGTCGCGCCAGCTGGCCGAGCGCGGCATTTATCCTGCCATCGATATCGGTCCCTCGGTCAGCCGGGTGATGACGGACATCACCACTAAACCGCACCAGCGCGCCGCACGCATCCTGCGCGGCCATTTGGCCACCTATGAGGAAAATCGCGATCTGGTGCTGATGGGGGCCTATCGTTCTGGGGCTGACCCAGCAATCGACCAGGCGATCGCCTGCCACGGCGCGATCACCGAATATATTCGTCAGGGATCGGACGATGTCGTCTCGCTCGATGATGCCATTGCCGAGCTGACGGGCGTGTTCGGCGATGGCTAAGCGCGGGATCTCGCTCGACCGGATTCTGCGCGTGCGCACGCTTCAGCTCGGGCTGGTCCAGGCAGCCGAAATGCAAGCGCACGAAAAAGTGGCGAGCGAGGATGCGCTCCGATATCGGATCGCCCAGCTTGTGGCCAACGTCGCGCCCGAAGAAGCGGCGGAGCATGCCTTTTCGTTCATCGCGGCTGCGCATTTTCGCGATCGCCTGCATCAATCAGCGGCGGCGGCCGAACAGCGCGTGAAGATGGCGACCGATCGGCTGCATCAGGCCAGCGAGGCAACCCGCGAAGCGCGACGCGATCAATCGGCGATCGAAAAGCTGATCGCACGTGAAGACCAAGCCGCGGTCATCAAGGCGATGCGCGCGCTGGAAGAAGCGCCGCCAACCCGCCGAAACCGGCACGATCCTTGCTGAATGTCTGTTGGGCAATCGTGCCCTCGGGATTCGTGCATGATTCAGCTTTCGCTCTCCCCAGCCAATGCGTCCGCGATCGCCCCGATCCTCACGGTATCTGCCGTCGGTACGGGTGATTTCGCGCGTGCACTTGTGCTGGCCGGGGCGGCCGCGGAAGAAGAACCCGACCCGATGGCGCCGACCCTCCCCGCCATTTCCTTGCCGCTGATCCGGCAAGCGCTTGCCGCCCCCGGCAATCCACCGGTCTCCGGTCGCACCGTCCCTGATACCGCCTTGCTTGATGAGGCGTTGCACGATGATGCTGTCGTGCTGCAGCCGCCGCTATCGGATCGGTTGGAACCCAGCCCCTTGCGCACGACGGATGATGTCCCCTTGGCCTTGCCAGTGGTGGTGCCCGATCACGGCGTTGCGCCTCGGCAAGCGATCATTTCGTTGGCGCTGGCCGATCCGGCAGGATCTGAATCGGTCGATGCCGATCCTTCGGCGCAATTGTCGACACAAAGGTCCGATCGCCAGTCGCGGATCGTGCCAGTTCAGCGGGCCGGATCGGCGCATCCTGCCGATGCGAACGCGGCGCTTGCGCCGGACCTGCCAGCGGCACGCGTCAGGATTGCCGAAGCCGGTTCTGATCGGGAAGCGCCAGCCGGTAACGCGCCTGTTGCCGAGCAACAGCCTGTGGTTCCCAATGTGGTCATCGGGCCACCCTCTGTGTTGGTGATGGCAGAAAAGCAGGTGGCACCGGCTCCCTCGGAACGATCTGCGCTTGAGCCATTAATCGCTTCGCCAATCGCCTCGGCAGTCATCCCAGAGCGCGTTGAACGACCCGTTGAGGGCCGCACTGAGTTAGGCGATCCAGTTCTGCGATCGGCAACACCAGCGCCGAAGGCCGCTTTCCCGGCGATACCGAGTGTTGCTGCAGAATGGGCGACAGCATTGCCGCCATCGCCAATCGATCCAGAAGTTGGCGTTCCGCTGGAAAATGGTCCCCCAGTTGAATCGCGCGACTCTTCGGGCCCGATCAGTGCGGTAGCAGTGACGGAAATCAGGATTCCGCGTCCGATCTCGCAGGTAATCGCGGCACTTGCCGGTCAATCGACCGTCGCTCAGGCTATTCCCGCGCCGCCACCCGCACCCTCAGGCCCGCTCGCGCCGGTGCCCCTGGCATCGTTGACAGCGCCCGTGCATGTTCCTCTGCTAGGCGGTCGGCTGGAGCAGGTCTCGTCGGCCGAACCGATTGCTTTCAATCGCGTCGATTCAGTGATCGCTAAATCGGCGGCACCGACGCCGAAGTCGCCCGCGTCAATCGTTGCGGTCGCCGCGCCCTTGCCAGAAGCGCCGGTGATCGGGGTTGCCGTTCCAGCGCTTCGCGCTTTTGCCGCAGCGATTGCTGCAACGGCTGAACGACCGGACCGCATCGGGCGTGATGAGGCCGTCGTCACTGCGCCGATAACGGGTGCAATCGCCTCTGAACCGGCGGCGTTACGCGCAGACTCGACCGCTCCGCTGCCTGTCCCTGTTGACATGCGTCGCCAGGATTGGACGCGCGCGCTGATCGACCGGATCGATGCCGTGCACGACGTCGCCAATGCACGAGACACCCGGATCACGCTTGTGCCCGATGCACTCGGCAAGATTGAGGTGGCGCTGCGCCAGGTGGGCGAGACGATCCATGTCCAGTTCGCCGCTGACGTCGCCACGACGCGCATGATGCTCGCCGAAGCACAGCCGCGCCTTGCCGAACTGGCGGACGCGCGAGGGCTTCGGCTCGGCGATACGATCATCGCCGCGGCCCCGGATCAGACCGCCGCAGCGGCAAGCTCTAGCACCGCCAGCAATGCTCCTACCGCCGCAAGCACCAGCGCGAGCAATGGTTCGGGGACCAGCTTTGGCCAGTCCGCCGATCATCGGCGCGGAGCACCGCAGTCATCGGCCAATCCGGCCAATGGCAAAAGCTCGACCAATTCTGCCCAAGCCCGGGCGGATTCCGAAGACCGTATCGCTTGAGATGAAGGGGAAACATCATGGCTAAGCATGACGATAAAGACGCAGAAAAAGCGCCCAAGAAAAAGGGCGGGGCAATGAAATGGGTGATCATCATCGTCGTCACGCTGATCGTGATCGGCGGGGGCGTCGGTGGCGGCCTTTATGCGATGCAGGCCGGCCTGATCGGCGGCGGCGGGCATGGCGAAGCGGCGGAAATCGAAAAACCGCATCTGGTACCCAAAAGCGAGGAAAAGCGTGGAGGCGACGATGAAGGCGGCCATGGCGGCGGTGGTGGTGGCGGGAGCCACAAGCCGATGGGTAAGGGCGGCGATAAATACGCGTCCAATTACTACGCGATGGAAAAGGAATTCACGTCGAACCTGCGAGAAAGCGTGCATTTCATCCAGGTCGGCATCGCCATCTCGACGCCCTATGACGAACGCGTCATCGAAAATCTGAAGACGCATGAGATCGCCGTACGCTCGGCCGTGCTGCTCACGCTGGGCGAGGCAACCGAGGAGCAGGTGTTCGCGGTGGAGGGCAAACGCCAGATGCAGGCGCAGCTGGTGAAGGCAGTTAACGCTGTTTTGAAGCAAAAAGAAGGATTCGGCGGCGTTGGTAACGTCTACTTTACCAATTTTGTTGTTCAGTGAGGCATGGTTAACGAGCCTTCACCAACGGCAGCAGGCGAGCGGCGCGATCGGCAACGATCGCGCCCACCCGCTGAGCATGCTGCTGCGCTGGGGGTAGCCAACCTTAATCCCTTTGGCGATCTGCACACGCTGCAGCATTTGTCGGCGCTATTGGCCCGATCGATGCGCGTCGTGTTTGAGCCGTTGCTGCGGTGTGAGGCGCGGATCTGGGCCGAGCCGTTGGTGGTGCAGCGCTTTGCCGACTACCGGGCCGAACGTCCTGAAATCCTCACCGCCTGGCTGCCAATGGTCATGGCGCCCGCAGGCGGCACAGCATTGATGTTGTTTGACGGCAAGTTCGTACTCGAACTGCTCGATCAGTTTTTTGGTGGGACGGGCGATGCCCCCCATCCGATGCCTGCCGAATTTTCGCCTGCCGCCATTGCGATGGTCGAACGGCTCGGCACGATGATGGCCGCGCCACTGAAAAGCGCGTGGGAACCGCTGGCCCGGATCGACTTCCGGCCCGGCCATATGGAATCCAGCCCCGCGCTGCTGGCCGATGTCGATGCCGAGGATGCCGTGGTCGTCACCCGGTTCGGGATCGCGACCGGCACGGCCAAGCCGACCTTTATCGATATCATTTATCCGGTCACCGCGCTGAAGCCGCATGCGCCATCGCTGACCGGCAAGGTGCACGGCCGCACCGCCGCGCCTGATCCGGCATGGCGCAACGGGCTGACGCGTGCCGTTATGGGGGTGCGCTTTCCGGTGCGCTCGGTGCTCGCCGAACCAATGATCTCGCTTGAAAAGCTGATGGACCTGAAGGCCGGCGACGTGATCCCGATCAGCTTCGGCGCGGATGTGCCGGTGATGGTGGGCGGTGATCGGCTCGGAACGGGCACCGTCGGCACCTCCAACGGGAAGGCCGCGATTCGGCTGACCATGATCGAACGCAAAGATGAAGAGGATTACCGATGAACGACATGACCGGGGGTTTCCCCGTCGACGGGGCAGTGGCGGCCAATTTCCGGCTGTTGCAGGACGTCGACGTCAAACTGACCGTCGAGATCGGATCGACCTCGCTCACCTTGCGCGAGCTGCTTGCGCTTGGTGAAGCGAGCGTGATCGAGCTCGACCGGGCGGCGAACGAATTGCTCGACGTGTTCGTCAACGGCACGCTGATCGGGCGCGGCGAAGTGGTGACCGTGGGTGACCGGTTCGGCGTACGGATGACCGAGCTGGTGTCCCCCGACAAGCGGGCCGCACGCTGATGATGTGGGAATATATCCTGAAGGTGACGGTGCTGCTGCCGCTGGTCTGCGGGCTGATGATCGGCTGCCTGTATCTGTGGCGTCGACTGGAAACGCGGCTGCAGGCGACCCAGGGCGAGCGCATGCTGACCGTTAAAGAAACGATGATGCTGTCGCCGGGCCTGAAGCTTGCCGTGCTCGATTTTGAAGGGCGTAAGTTGCTCGTCTCGGTCGGGCGTGGCGGGGTGACGCTGATCGATCGGGGCGACAAATGACCTCGCCTGTCGTCCGCCGTGTGACGGCAAAGGGCCCCAGCCTGTTCCGCACCGCGCCTGCCGCTGGCGAAAGCGTCGCCCGTGGCGGTTGGGCCGGCCGGATCGCGCTGATCGTCCTTGCGCTCATCTTCTGTCTGATGGTGGCGGCACCGGCCTTCGCCCAGGCCGCCCCAACACCGCCGAGCTTGCCCGCCCCGCCGGGAACGGGCGACGCGATCGACCGTGCACTGGGCGATCTGGGGGGCGGCAACGCGCCGCTGTCGCTGTCGCTCCAGGTGCTCATCATCATGGGGCTGCTGTCGGTTCTGCCCGGCATCCTGCTGATGATGACCAGCTTCACCCGCATCATCATCGTGCTGTCGATCCTGCGCCAGGCGCTTGGCCTGCAGCAGACGCCCCCCAACCAGGTGCTGGTCGGTCTGTCGCTGTTCCTCAGCTTTTTCGTGATGGCCCCGGTGCTCAACGACATGAACGTCACCGCGATCCAGCCCTATGCCGCGGGCAAGATCGGTGCGACGCAGATGATCGAAACCGCAGGTAAACCGCTCCACGCCTTCATGCTCAAGCAGACGCGGATGAAGGACATCACGATGTTCTCCAAGATCGCCAAGTCGGGCCCTTATGCAAAGCCTGCCGATGTGCCCTATTCGGTGCTGCTGCCATCCTATGTGACGAGCGAGCTGAAAACGGCGTTTCAGATCGGTTTTCTGATCTTCCTGCCGTTTATCGTCATCGATCTGATCGTCGCCTCGGTGCTGATGTCACTCGGCATGATGATGGTCTCACCGACAATCATCTCGTTACCCTTCAAGCTGCTCCTGTTCGTGCTGGTCGATGGCTGGGCACTGACGATGGGGTCGCTTGCCAATAGTTTCATGAGGTAGCGTCGCGATGGACACGCAATATTTCCTGACGATCGCGAACGAGGCGCTGTGGGTGCTTGCACTTGCGTCCGCCCCGATCCTGATCCCGGCGCTGCTCTCCGGCCTCATCCTCGGCATGGTCCAGGCAGCCACCTCGATCAACGAACAGACGCTAACGTTTGTGCCCAAGCTGGTGGTTGTTGCCGTTTCGCTGGTGATTTTCGGCGGGCTGATCCTGGGGTTGCTGAGCGACTTCACCGTATCGATCTTCGAGCGCATTCCCGATCTGGTGAAATAGCGCGATGTTGGGCTTTGGCCTGTCGATCGAGCCGCAGCTGTGGACGCTGTTGTTCGTGATGGTGCGCGTAAGCGCCACCTTCATCGCGGCGCCGGTGTTCGGTGCTATCAGCGTGCCGTTGCAGGTGCGCATCGCGCTGTCGGGGGCGATCGGTTTTCTGGTGCTCGCCGCCAATCCGGTAACACCGCCGGCGCAGATTTTTGCGATCACCACCTTTCTTGCCGTCGCGGCAGAAGCGCTGGTCGGTCTTGCGATCGGCTTTGTCCTGCAAATCGCCTTCGCCGCGCCCTTGGTGGCAGGCGAACTGATCGGCAATTCGATGGGCATCGGTTTTGCATCGGCGATTGATCCGCAAAATGGCCGGTCGAGCACCGCGCTCGGGCAGTTCATGATGACGCTGCTTACGCTGCTCTTCCTTTCGGTGAACGGGCATCTGATGCTCGTCGAGCTTGTCGTGCGCAGCTATGCGGTGCTGCCGCCGGGCTCGGCCTGGATCGCGGTGGAGCGGTTGCGCGATATCGCGGTATTCGGCGGCTATGCCTTTTCGGCCGGGTTCCTGCTTGCGCTGCCGGTCGGGTTCCTGCTGCTGTGCCTCAATCTCGTCGTCGGCATGCTCTCGCGCTCGGCGCCTGCGCTCAACCTCTTCGCGGTCGGCTTGCCGATGAGCCTGGCGGTCGGCGTAATCGCGCTGGCGATCGCCTTCCCGGCAATGGGCGATTACATGATCGTGATCATTCAGGAAGGCCTGGCCGCCGCTGAACATCTGGTGATCGGCTGATGGCAGACGAATTCGGCGAAAAGACAGAAGCACCAACACCCAAGCGCAAGCAAAAGGCGTTTGATGATGGCCAGGTGCTGCGATCACGCGAGTTCGCAACGGCTTTGGTGGTGCTTGCCGGATGCGGATGGCTGGCGCTGTTCGGCCCGGCGCTGATGGCGGCATGCAAGGCACTGATGGTCACCAGCTTCTCGTTCGGATCGGGCGATGTCGATGATTTCCAGCCGATGCGGTCGCTGGCGATCGCGGGCTGGCAGATCGCCCCGCCGATGATCGCGATGTTCGTCATCACCTTGATCGCGGCGATCTTCAGCCAGGCCGGGCTCGGCGCGCTGACCTTTAACGGCAAGCTGATGGCGCCCAAGGCGAGCCGCATTAACCCGGCATCGGGGCTGAAGCGCATCTTCGGGCCGCAGGGCTGGATCGAGCTCGGCAAATCGCTGCTCAAGGTGATCCTGCTCGGCACGATCGGCTATTACATGCTGTGGCACGTTTCGACCCAGTCGATTGGGCTGGCATCGTCGGATATCGAGCGCAGCGTCGGCGCGCTCGGATCGATGCTCACCGGCACCTTGTTCGCGATGGCGGCGGGGCTGGTGGTAATCGCGGGCATCGACCTGCCGATTCAGATCATCCAGCTGCTGCAGAAACTCCGCATGAGCAAGCAGGAGATCAAGGACGAGCATAAGGAAAGCGAAGGCAATCCTGAAAACAAGGCGGCCCAGCGCCAGCGTCGGCATGATCTGGCGAAGCGCAACATGCGCAAAGCCGTCAGCGAGGCGCATGTCGTGCTCACCAACCCGACCCATTTCGCGGTCGCGCTGCGCTATGATCGCGGGCGCGATCAGGTGCCAGTGGTGGTCGCCAAGGGACGCGGCGTGACGGCACAAGCGATCCGCGAGCTGGCGGCGGAATCGCGCGTTACCACGCTCGAATATCCGATGCTTGCCCGCGCCATATACTACACCAGCCGTGAAGGGCAGGAAGTGCGCGACGACCTGTACATGGCGATCGCGACCGTGCTGGCGTTCGTGTTCGGCATCAACGCGCAGGCGGGCAGCGCGCCGCCGCCGGTCAATGTGCCGGAAACCGCACGGTTCGACGAGAACGGCGTGAAAATCACAACAAAACCCTAAAGTTCGCAGGCGTTCGGTCGTTTTCCGAGTGAGGGCCTAATAGGAAATCGCCATGGTCGATTCGATCGTCAATACGCTGGGGGCAGGATCGGGCATTGACCTGACCTCGCTCGTCAACGACCTGGTCAATGCGCAGTTCAATGCCAAAACCCAGTCGATCCAGCGTCAGAGCCAGACGATTTCGGCGCAGATTTCCGGTGCCGCCACCGTCAAGAGCAGCGTGACCGATTTTGCCGCCGGGTTGAAATCGCTGGCAACCGGTGGGTTGCTGTCGACCACGCCGACCAGCAGCAACACCAGCATCGTCAAAGCCAGCGCGCTGCCCGGCGCGAAGCTTTCCGGCCTGTCCGCCACGCTCGAAGTGCGCCAGCTTGCCCAGGCGCAATCAGTCGCAACCGCCGCTGTTGCAGATCGGACCACCGCGATCGGCACCGGCACGCTTACCCTGACGTTCGGCTCGGGCTCGGTTGGTGGCGGCAGCTTTGTCGCCGGGAGTGCAGCGCCAATCGACATCCCGGTGGTTGCAGGCGCATCGAGCCTTGAATCGATCGCTGCGTCGATCAATGCCGCCAATGCTGGCGTCACGGCCAGCATCATTACCGATTCATCGGGCGCGCGGCTGGCGCTGAAAAGCAAGACCGGCGCGGATCAGGCATTCACGCTGACCGCAACCGAGGATGTCGGCGCACCCGGTCTCGCGGCACTTGCGATTACCTCTTCGGCCAGCGGCGCGTTGTTCGGCACGGTAGCCCAGGATGCGATCGTGGCGGTTGACGGTATCCCGCTATCGCGCAGCAGCAATTCGATCAGCGATCTGGTCGATGGGGTGAAGCTCGATCTCGTCTCGGAATCGGTCGGGACCAAAGTCGCCCTCGGCACCAATGTACCGACCGAACAGCTGCGGTCATCGGTCAACGATCTGGTGGCGGCATTTAACGATCTGCAGCGCGTGGTGAAATCGCAGAGCGATGCGACCAATGGTGCACTGTTCAACGATTCTGCGACCCGTCAGCTTCAGCAATCATTGCGGCGTTTCACCCAGACCGAACTTGCCACCCCCACCACTGCCGGGGCGCCCAGAAACCTGAGCGATATCGGCGTGTCGACCAACCGGGATGGCTCGCTGAGCGTGAACGCCGATCGTTTGACGGCAGCGATCACCGACTTTCCCGACGCTGTCGAAGCGCTGTTTTTCAACGGAACCGGAGCGACCGGCGGCGGGATTGCCGCCGCCTTTCAGGCGATCGCTGATCAGGCCACCAGCACGACGACCGGACTCGGTGCGAGCGAATCGCGCTACGCCAAGCGTCAGGCGTCGCTTGATGAGGCACTGGAAAAGGCCAATGCCGACAAGGAAGTCGTCCGCACGAGGCTGACGCGCCAGTTCGCCGGGGCCGATGCACGGGTGTCGGCGTATAAATCGACCCAGTCGTTCCTGACCCAGCAATTCGCGCCCAAGACGAACAACTGATGTCGCATTATGCCACGACGCTCGGTCGCAATCCTGAGGCGACCTATCGTCAGATCGATATCGCTGGCCGCACGGGCGAAGCCGATCCGCATCAGCTGGTCGCGTTGCTGTATGACGAACTCGGTCGGGCGTTGCGTGCGGTGGTGGCTGCCATCGACAGCGGCAATCGCGCCGTGAAGAGCGACAAGGCAACCCGCGCCATCTCAATCCTGTTCGCACTGGAGGCGGGGCTCGATTTCGAGCGTGGTGGCAGCCTCTCCAAAACGCTCGCGGGGCTGTACCGGGGCGCGCGAACCAAGTTGATCGACGCCAGTCTAGGCGACGATCCTGGTCCCTTTATCGAGGTGGCGACGAATATGGCGCAGATCGCTCAGGCTTGGGCCGAAGTACGCCAGCGCTGATTGGCCAATTGGGTCGGCACCGCCGCCGCCTTGCAGCAGCATTAACCATTTCCTGACCATGGCGGCCTTAGGATAGCGCCTCGATTGGGGTGGACGATGATGGAATTATTTTCGCGCGACGATGAAACACCGGGGCGGCTGCGTCGTGGTCCTGCGCGGACCATTCTTGCCGTCGATGATAGCCGCACCAATCTCAACATCCTTGGTCGTCGTCTGGGCCATCTCGGCTATCTGGTGGTGCTTAGCGATAATGGGCACGAGGCGCTCGATCTGATTGCGGCGCGCGGCTTTGATCTGGTGCTGCTCGATCTGGTGATGCCGGTGATGTCGGGCATCGATGTGCTCAACGAAATCCGCGGCAGTCGCGAGACTGCCGATCTACCGGTGATCATGTTGACCGGGCGCTGCGATGCCGCAGCAGCTGTCGACGCACTGGCGGCTGGTGCTGACGACCATGTCGCCAAGCCGTTTGATTTTGATGTGCTGGCCGCGCGGATCGACCGGGTGATCGATCGTGCCCGACGGATCGCCGATCTCAAGCGATCCAACGCCACGCTTGATGCCCGTATTGCTGCGCGGGCGATGGAATTGGGTGAAGCGCGGGTGGAACTTGCCGAAACCCGCGCGGATCGGTTGCGGTTGATCGCCTCGCTTCAGGTGCTCAACGATCGGTTTGAACGGCTCAGCGGAACCAGTGACGCGTAAAGAAATAGGCGGAGATTGCCGCTGCGATTCCCGTGCACACCCAAACCACACCGTCAAATGCCCAGGGCTGATCGGCATAGGGAATGCCCTGCACGTTCATGCCGAGCAGGCCGGTCAAAAAGGTGAGCGGCAGAAAGATCATCGCCACGACGGAGATGATCAGCGATCGCTGATCAATCTGTTCAGCGCGTAAATCGGTGAGTGCCTCATGCATCAACGCTGATCGTTCGCGGATTGATTCGAGCTCCTCGGCCATGCGCGCCGCCCGGTCGGCTGCCGCGCTCAAATGCATGCGGTCTTCATCCTCGAGCCAGGCGATCGGCAGCGCCGCCAATTTCTCGATCGCCGCGCGCTGGGGCGACAGGAACCGCCGATAGCCGATCGACTTGACCCGCACCTTGGTGACTTCGCGGCGGAGCTGAAAGATTCGGTTGGCGTCCAGATCGGCTTCGCAATCATCAAGCGCGTCACCCAGATCGGCAACTTCGGGGTCGAGATCAACGGTGATCGCGGCAGCGAATTCGGCAATCAGATCGCCGGGATCACGGATCGTGCCGGTCTCGACGCTGGCGATAACGCGCTCGATCGCCGTCAGCGGCAACCGTGCGACCGAGATGACCCGGCCGGCCACCGCCCAGATTCTTACCGAGGCCAGCGGATCCGACATCGTCATTGTCGTTGTCGATCGCCCCCGCAAGTTGAGATAGGCGCCCTCGCCGATCTGATCACAGCGTGGCCGCGTTTCGGTCGCGGTGAGCGATTCGACGATATAATCCGGCACCTTGGCGGCGTCCCTGAGCCATGCCTTGGTCTCGTCATCCTTGCTGGCGAGGTGGACCCAGATGAACTCACAGTGTTCGCTGATGGCCTGGGTCGGCTCAAGCCGGGCGGCACCGTCCGGGCGGACGCGATAGGCAAAACTCGTCATGCCATCATCTCCAGCTCGACTGAGAGCCCCGGGAGGGGGATTGGGGGCGCAACACCGATGATCCGATCGGCATCGGCGCGCGCGCGATCGAGGATCGTATCGGGCACATTGGGGGCGTGGTACAGCCGGTCCGCCTGGGCGAGGAGCCTCGCCTCTCGCAGTGTCAACTCTTCGGGGTCGGTGCTTCGTACCCCGATCCTGATGATGCGCGCGGTTGGCGGGCTGGTGAGCGACAGCATGATATCGCGATCGCCCTGATCGACGAGCGGATCAAGCGCACCGCCGGGGGAAAGCGCCGCGCCAATCGCCCGTCGCCGATCACCGCCATCGGGAAAGCGCGTCCGCATTGCGCCTCGGTTGGCGTGGAGTGCCTCTGCCAGCGCACCGAGCCGCGCGGGCAATAGCGCCTCGATCCGCTGGCGTAGCGCGGCTGCCAGCCCAGCCGAAACCCCGCCCGTGCCGATTGCGACTAGCACGGGTGCCCGATCGACGATGGCAGGTACGGTAAAATCGCACAGCGCTGGGCGGTCGACGGCGTTGACCAGAATGCCGCGCGCTTTGAGCCGTTCGACCGCAGCGACGGCCTCCGCTTCATCGTCGATTGCGATAATCGCCAGCGCGGCGACCGCGTTCTCGCCGACGATCACCGCCCCGGCGCGTTCGAGCAATCGCCGCTTGGCGTCCGCCGCTGCGCCATCGCCCAACAAGATGACCGGGCGTCCTGCCAACCGAACGAACAGCGGCAGGCTATGAAGCGTCATGCAGTCAGCCAGTCGGGCAGCCGTTCTGCCGCGAGAATCGTCTCGGCGGCGATGCGGTCTGCTACGACGGCATATTTGTCCCCGCTCACCAGCACTTCGGGCACCAGCGCGCGGCTGTTATAGGTGCTCGCCATTGTCGCGCCATAGGCACCAGCGGTGCGGAAAATCGCGAGGTCGCCCGATACCACCCGGTCGATATCGCGACCCATCGCAAAGGTATCACCGCTTTCGCACACCGGGCCGGCAATATTGGCGATCATGCGCTCGCCGGTCGGGCGGACGGCGACGAAATCATGGTAAGCATCATATAGTGCCGGGCGGGCGAGGTCGTTCATGGCGGCATCGACGATCACATAGGGGTTGGTAACGCCGGGCTTCACCCAGATCACCTTGGTGAGGAGCACGCCCGCATTGCCGGCAATTACCCGGCCGGGTTCGAACATCAGTTCGACATCCCAGCCCCGCGTCACTCGTGCGACCATCGCGCCAAACTCGGCTGGGCTCGGCATCACCTCGCCGGGGCGATAGGGCACACCCAGCCCGCCGCCGAGATCGACCCGGTCAATCGGGTGCCCTGCGGCGCGAAGATTGGCGACCAGCCTTCCGATGCGCGTAAAGGCAGCCTCAAGCGGATCGAGCGTGCTCAGCTGGCTGCCGATATGGATGGCGACACCGCGCATACGGATGCCGGGCAATGCCGCCAGCCGACCAAAGATCGCCGGGGCCTGATCGATCGGGACGCCGAACTTGTTTTCCGCCTTCCCAGTCGAAATCTTGGCATGGGTGCCGGCATCGACATCCGGGTTGACCCGCAACGTCGCCTGCGCGGTCATCCCTTGGGCATGCGCGATCGCAGCAAGGACCTGGCCTTCTTCCTCCAGCTCGAGATTGAACTGGCCGAGCCCGACCGACAGCGCCTGTGCCAGCTCATCGCGCGTCTTACCGACGCCGGAGAAGACGATGTCGCTCGCGGGGATACCGGCCGACAAGGCGCGTGCCAGTTCGCCGCCTGACACCACATCGGCACCATAGCCCTGATTGGCGAGGACGCGGAGCACCGCGCGGTTGGGATTGGCCTTGATCGCATAGGCCAGGTGGACGCGACCGGCATCCTTCAACCCTTCGCGAAACACCTGGGCATGGCGTTCGAACGTCGCGGTCGAATAGACATAAACGGGCGTGCCAACTTCAGCGGCAATTGTTTCGAGCGAGACGCCTTCGCAGTGAAGCGCGCCATCCTTCAGGGCAAAATGATCCATTGGGTCAGCTGGACGGTGGCAGATCGAATTCGTCGCCCCGGCGTTGGTCGGAGGCGCGGAGCAGCTCGTCGCTGCGTTCGGGCCGCGCCTGGTTGGTCGGCTGCATCAGCTGAGGCGGCGTCGGCGTCGCGGTCGCGCCATAAGGTTTGGGGGGAAGCGAGACGCCCGGCCCCGGTTGCAACCCATTGGCGGAACCACACCCGGCAAGCGCCAGCGCTGCAACGACGATCCACTTCTTCACGCCACTTCTCCTTCACGCCGCCGCCGCGCCTCGGCAATTGCTGTGCGCACTTGCACCGGCGCGGTACCGCCCAGGCTGGTGCGGCTGGCGACCGATGCATCGACACTGAGCACCTTGTACACGCGTTCGTCGATCCGTGCATCGATTGCCTGCAGGTCGCTGATCGCAAGAAGATCGAGTGGCACACCCTGCTCCTCGGCCAGTTTCACTGCCCGCCCGGTCACATGATGCGCCTCGCGGAACGGCAACCCGACCTCGCGCACCAGCCAGTCGGCCAGATCGGTCGCGGTCGAGAAACCGGCCTCAGCGGCAGCGCGCATTCGATCGGTGCGGAAGGTGGCGCTGGCGACCATGCCTGTCATCGCCGCGATCGACAGCGCGAGCAGATCATGCGCCTCGAACACGGGCGGCTTGTCGTCCTGCATATCTTTTGAATAAGCGAGCGGCAGGCCCTTCATCGTCATCACCAGTGCGGTCATGCATCCGGCAATCCGCCCCGAATGGCCGCGGACAAGCTCAGCCGCGTCAGGGTTGCGCTTTTGCGGCATGATCGAGCTGCCGGTCGACCATTGGTCACTCAGCGACACAAAGCCGAATGGTTGCGACGCCCAAAGGATGAATTCCTCGGCCAGCCGCGACAGATGCAGCGCACACTGGGTGGCGGCCATCAGATAATCGAGCGCGAAATCGCGGTCCGATACGGCATCAAGCGAGTTGCGCGTTGGCGCATCGAAGCCAAGCGCCGCCGCCGTCATCGCCCGATCGATCGGAAAGCCAGTGCCTGCCAGCGCGGCGCTGCCCAGCGGGCATAGGTTGCCGCGTGCGCGCGCATCGGCAAAGCGACTGCGGTCCCGCGCAATCATCTCGTGATAGGCCATCAGGTGATGCCCGAGCGTCACGGGCTGGGCGCTCTGCAAATGCGTGAAGCCGGGCATCACGCTTTCGGCATGCTCTTCAGCACGCGCGATCAGCGCATCCTGGAATCCGCCTAGCGCGGCGTCGACCTGGTCGATGGCATCCCGCACCCATAGCCGGAAATCGGTCGCGACCTGATCATTGCGGCTGCGCGCGGTGTGGAGCCGCCCGGCAACTGCGCCGATCTTGTCGGCCAGTCGCGCCTCGGTCTGCATGTGAATGTCTTCAAGCACATAATCATCGGCGACGCCCGTTGCGGCATAATCGGCGGCGACCGCATCAAGTCCTGCGCTGATCGCCTCCGCATCGGCAGCGGCGACGATCCCGGTCGCGCCCAGCATCGCGATATGCGCCTTTGATGCCGCCACATCCTGCTGCCACAGCCGCTTGTCGAACGGGATCGACGCGTTTATCTCGCGCATCACTGCAGCAGGCCCTTCGGCGAAGCGCCCGCCCCACATCGCATTGGAGCTTTCCCCCGCCATGGTGCCGCGCCCGCTGATCGTACTTCTCCTGATGATGCCGCTGGTGATCGGCGGTTGCGATAGGCAATCAAGCGCGCCGGAGCAAGCAAACGCCGCCCCACCGCTGGCGGATGAAGTGCCATCGGCAGGCGCACCCCGCCCGGGTGCAAAGGAAGCGGCGGGTATCCTCGATCGCAGCCACAAGGGGGAAGCCGCATCGACCCTGCAGTTCATCGATCCAGCGGGAAAGCCGGTGACGATCGCCAGCTTTGCCGGCAAGCCCGTGCTGCTGAACCTGTGGGCCACTTGGTGCGCACCGTGCGTGGCGGAAATGCCGACGCTCGACGGGCTGGCCGATCGGCTCGACGGCAAGCTTACCGTCCTTGCCGTCAGCCAGGATCTGGAGGGCGCTGCCAAGGTCGACCCATTTTTCAAGAACGCGCAGTATAAAAGGCTGCAACCTTATCGTGATCCGCAGGCGGCACTCAGCATCGGCTATCAGGCCAATTTGCCGACGACGATTCTGTTCGATGCGCAGGGGCGTGAAGTGTGGCGGATGCTCGGCGGGCAGAACTGGGCGAGCGAAACGGCGACGGCGCTGGTCGACGAGGCGCTCTGACGGGGCTTTCCCTCACGCGCTTGCCTTCAGTGCCGCTTCCGCTAGCTTGACGCGAACGTCATCTACCGACCGGAACCATCCATGCCCAAGCTGAACGTCAACGGGGTCGAGCTTTATTACGAAGAAGCGGGCAATCGCGCGGGGCCGGCGATGCTGCTGATCATGGGGCTGGGCACGCAACACATCGCCTGGCCCGAGCCGTTCGTGACGGCGCTGACGGATGCTGGTTTTCGCGTCATCCGGTTTGACAATCGCGATATTGGCGAATCGTCGCATCTGCACGGGGCATCGGCGATCAGCCCGGTGGTGGCGATCCTGGCGGCGCGCCTCGGCTTGCGCTTTCCGCTTGCCTATTCGCTGGCCGACATGGCGGCGGACGCGACCGGGTTGCTCGACGCGCTCGATGTTCAGGCGGCGCATATCGTCGGCGTGTCGATGGGCGGGATGATCGCCCAGCGTATCGCGATCGGCGCGCCAGAGCGGGTGGTGAGCCTCACCTCGATCATGTCTTCAAGTGGCGCGCATGGCTTGCCGGGTCCCTCGCCGGAACTGCGCAAGCGGCTGATCGCGCGCAGGCCCGCCAATCCCGATCGTGCCTGGGCCGTGTCCGCCGGGGCCGAATTGCTGTCGATGATCGGCCATCCCGATCCGGCGCGTGCGCCCGATGCATATCACAAGCTGGCCGGCGAGGCGTTTGACCGGGGATATAATCCGCTGGGGGTGCGGCGTCAGATGCTCGCGATCCTCGCCGATCGTACCCGCGCCGTTGCCCTTTCGCGCGTCACTGCGCCGACCCTTGTCATCCATGGGGCCGCCGATCCGTTGGTACCAAAGGCGTCGAGCGAGGATATCGCCCGGCGCATTCCCGATGCGCGGCTCGTGATTATCCCGGACATGGCGCATGATCTGCCGCCGTCGAAAGTCGGTGAGGTGACGGGGTTGATTATCGATCACGCGCGCATGGCAGACGAAGTCGATCGCCGGGCGGCCGCCGCCTAACCTCACCACAGGCGCGATCGGCGTTGGAAAATGGTGCTGCCGGTGAGGATTGAACTGAAGACCTCAGCCTTACCAAGGTCGAACATGCGGCGAAGGAACTGAAGAAGCGCACGTTGACCAATCTCGTTATCGCGCGCCCGCAATGGTTCGCGAACGCCCATGCCGCGCTCGATCAGGCAGTCGCTGATGCCTCTGGTTGGAGTGACGCCGGGCTCACCGGCATGAGTGACAACGACATCCTCGCTCGCCTGTTCGACCTCAATCAGAAACGAACCAGTGCATAAGCCGTCTATGCGAGCGAGGCGTATCCGTTCGACAAGGCCCTGACCGACTATAGGCCCAGAAGCGACACCCCCACCGCATAAGCCACCCGTGTTCCACCGTGCACCGCAGCAAGGTTACCTCGTCAACAACGACAGCGAGGTATTAAGAGATGCGGCTTTTCGAAATCAAAATGGCGTCCGGCGCCAAATCTTCTGTGTTCGTCAAAGGATATGATCAGGCGGCGGGGTTCTTCACCACGTGGTTTGCGAACCATTTCGACGATGACGATGATCAAGCGATCATTTTCGCAAAAGACTGGGAGCGCGCCGAACTCATCTGGGAACTGATCGATGAGCGATTTTACCTCATGCCAAAAGGGTGGCTGGGCTCCGAGTATGATTGCTGCAGATTGCTCAGGCGGATGCGCCATGAGCGCGAATCCTGTGCACGAAATATCGAAGGCATCGGCGTCTATTCGCCGCGCACCGGCTGGGCGATTTTACCCATCGACTACGCAGCGACCGGAATCGAGCCGCCGGGGAGACGGGGTGTGGGTTAAATGAAGTTTGGGCACAACAAGTTTGAAAATAGTATCTGCGACGCATCCTGGGTATATGGTGCAGTTCTGCGAAGGTGATATGAATATAGACTATGAAAAATGGCTGTATTGAGAAAAGTTTGATATTACCAGTATCAAACGAACATCAGCAGGTAGTGTTGTACGG
>NZ_NCGB01000011.1:0-69050 GCF_002278865.1 Sphingomonas sp. 28-62-11
TCGCTTCCAAGGACCCTTGTTTTTATTGATCAGACCACTGACAACGATATCGGGGTCAGCGGATTTCTTGGGCGCCGCCGACGTAGTTTGTCCAGCGCTTTGCACCAGTAGGGGGAGCGTGATCGTTCGACTGTTCGATGGCGCTGCAATGATAATGCAGACGATTATTGTGATACACCACCATTGATATCTAGCCATCACGTTGCCTCGTGAGTCGGTACGGTACCTACTGTATTTATTGAATCCGCCGGTGCTATGCTATTGTTTTAAATCATTTCCGAAGTGATGATGGACCGGATCATTTAAAGCGCTCGGCGCTCAAACAGTTCCGGATGGGCCTGCGGCTGCTGAGATTGTAAGTCTCGCCTTGCAGCACTTAGATAAGCAAAGATGTTTGGCAGCTTGATCGGCGCGACCAGGATTGGTTTGCCGTACAGCGCCGGGTTCAGCTGCTGCTCCACGCTCGCGAAATAGCTGTTGAGATCGAGAAACAGCCACCGCAGCGGGCGCGGCGGGAGAGAGAGATTGCTTTCGGTTGCAGGGGGAAAAGTTACGGAAGTTGCGGGTCTCGATTGCTTCTGCGCAACCGGCGCAAATGGCCCGACGGTGGCCTGGGGTTGGAGGACAGATTCGCCGTGGAACATACATGGAACATAGGCGATTTCGGGTGTATAGGAAAGAGGCGACCAGCGAACGGATCGCGCTGTCAGGCGTGGCTTGCCAAGGATCGACCGGCGGGGGATGATCCGCCTGTTGTTTGCCGATTTGGAGGGTGAGTCGATGGGGCATCGTGCAAAGATTGCGGCCTGTGCGCTGGCCGCGTTGATGACTTCGGTCGGCGTTTTGCCCGGTATCGTTGCAGCAGGTGCACAGACGCCTAAAGAACAGCTGCTCGTCCCGCCCGCCGATGCGCAGAAATACAAGCTCGTTTCGGCGGCAGGTGAACATGGCAGTGCGGCGGTGTGGCGGCTTGCTGACGGCAGCTATGCGGTGCGTGAGAGCATGAACCTGCGCGGGCAGATATTCGAGCAGGACGAAGTGATCCATTCCGGCCCGAACGGCCAGCCCGACCGGATTGTCATTCGCGGCTTCACGCCGAGCGGCGATTCGGCGGAAACCTTTTCGATCATGGGTGGCTTTGCCCGTTGGCAGTCACCGATCGACAAGGGCGAGGTGAAATACGACGGCAAGGCACAATATTCACCCTTTGGCGGGCCGTTCGCCGCCACTGCCTATGGCGCCGAGGCAATCATGAAAGCGCCGGGGCGGCAGATCAACTTGCTGCCCGGCGGTGTCGCGAGGCTCGAAAAGCTGGTCGATGTCGCGGTCGGCAACGGCGCGACTGCGAAGACCGTGACGGTGTGGACGCTTGAGGGTGTGTCGACCGAGCCGGTCCCGGTGGTGATGAACACCGATGGCAGCTTTTTCGGCTTCGTCAGCTTCATCGCGCTTCTGCCCGAGGCTTACATCGGCGACATGCTCAAGATTCAGAAGGCCCAGATCGACGCGCTCGCGGCGCGCAATCCGGCGTATAAGGAGCGCTTCGGCAAGGTCTCTTCCGTGCCGGTCGCCTTCACTCATGTGAAGCTGTTCGATGCGTTGACAGGGAAGTTCGTCGATGACCAGACGGTGATCGCTGACCAGGGCAAGATCGCCGCTGTCGGGGCATCGGCCACGGTGAAGCTGCCCGCCAATGCGCGCGTGATTGACGGCACCGGCAAGACGCTGTCCCCCGGCATCTGGGATGCGCACATGCATGTCGGCTCGGATTTGTCCGGGCTGCAATTGCTGTCGCAGGGAGCGACGAGCGCGCGCAATCCGGGCGCCGACATTCAGCCGACAGTGCTGCGCAACCAGCAGATCGCTGCGGGCAAATTGCTGTTCCCCACGGTCTATTCGTCGGTGCTGATCGACGGGAAGGGGCCGCTGCAGGCCCAGGGCGGGATCAGCGTCGGATCCGCGGAGGAAGCGGTCGCGGCGGTGCGTCGCGCGAAGGAAAGCGGCTTTACGGCCGTGAAATTCTACACCTCAATGAAACCCGAATGGTTGTGGGCCGGGATCAAGGAGGCCAAGACGCTCGGGCTTCACGTCCATGGGCACATTCCGGCGACGCTGCGCGCGACCGATGTGATCGCGGGCGGCTATGACGAGATCACTCACATCAATTTCGTAATGATGCAGGCGCTTCCCGATAGTGTGATCGCCATCAGCAACGGGATTGAGCGATTCAATGGCCCGGGCAAATACGCCAAGGACGTCGACCTGAACGCAGAACCAATGAAGTCGCTGATCAAGCTGATGGCGGCGAAGCAAACGGTGGTCGATCCGACAATCTCGACCTTCGAAAGTCTCTATGTTCCCGAAAATGGGGATCTGTCACCGGCCTATGCGCCCTTTGTCGGCACGTTGCCGCCCGCCGTGGAACGCGGCTTTCGCGCCGGTGGGTTCAAGCCGCCCGAAGGGGTGGCACGGGCGGATTGGCGGGCGAGCTTTGCCAAGATGATTGCGCTGGTAAAGGCGTTGCACGATGCCGGTGTGCCGATCGTGGCGGGCACCGATGGATCGGGGCTCGAGATCGTGCGCGAGCTGGAGCTGTATGTGCAGGCCGGTTTCAGCCCTGGCGAGGCGCTGCAGACCGCGACGATCGCGCCCGCACGGCTGGTGGGGGCGGACAAGGAAACGGGATCGATCAGCATCGGTAAGCAGGCCGATCTTGTGCTGGTCGACGGTGATGCGTCGAAGGACATTGGCGCTATGCGGCGGACGATCTGGGTAATGTCCGACGGGGCACTGATGAATGCTGACGAGCTGCGTGCGGCGGCGGGTTTTTCAGGGCGACCGAAGTGAAACGACGATTGGGGGACAGAGACAAGACGATGACCAAGATCACCACCTATGCTGAATTCTGGCCATTCTATCTGCGCGAGCATGCCAAGCCCGAAACGCGTACGCTGCATTATATCGGCACGGCGATGACGTTCGGCTTTGCCGCTATCGCGATCGTGCTTGGCGGATGGTGGTGGGCGCTGGTGCCGCTGGCGGGATACGGCATGGCCTGGCCAGCGCATTTTGCGGTCGAGAAGAACCGGCCCGCGACCTTCACTTATCCGCTTTGGTCGCTGGTCAGCGATTACCGGATGTTCTTCCTGTGGCTCACCGGACGGTTGCCGGCGCATCTGGCGGCGGCGGGCGTGGCAGTGAAGCAGCCGGCCTGAGGATCAGGCAGCGGCCGCCACGTCGGTTTGGATGAAATCATCGCCCTTGAAGAGTAACGGCTCGCCAGTGGCGCGTGACAGGGCGTAAGCGAAGCAATCGCCGAAATTCAGGTGCGCCGGGTGGCCGGAACCGCGACCGTAGCGACGATAGGCATCGTGACCAATGCGGGCCTGCTGCACATCGACCGGCATGATCTGCAATTCGGATCGTTCTGCGAGCTCCTTCAGCGCGCCATCGAGATCGGCTTTGCGCCGCGTCAGTACGGCGGCAATTTCGATCCACGATCCTGCCGAAACGCAGCATCGCTCGGCATCTACCATGGCCGACACAAAATCCAGCGCTTCGCCTTCGCCCAGCAGTATGGCCATGATGGCCGATGTGTCGACGATCATATCGGCAGGCCGTGCTCGTCGTAGATTTCGTCCATGATTTCCTTTGATGTTTTGCCGCGCCATTCCTCTGGCATCGTACGGCGAAAATCTTCGGCAATTTTCATGATGGCGGCGATTTTCGCCTCGCGCGCAGCCTCCCGCTCGCGGACTTCTCGTTCCAGCGCAGCCTTGATCACCCCGGTGACGGTTGTGTTGCGGGCCTTGGCCAGTTGCCGGGCCATGGCGATCGTTTCGGCATCCTTGATGTTAAGCTGGCTGGCCATTTCTACCTCCGCAACGCAAGGTTATACCCTTGGAGGCACGCCGCAACAATAGCGGGCATCGGAGCGCAAAGATTGACTCGCTTGCCGAGAGCGCCGGTCCGCGCCATTTATGGTTCATGACCATCATCCCCAACACGCTCGCACTGATCGGCAATACCCCGCTCGTTCGCCTCGCCGGCCCCAGCGCGGCCAGCGGTGGCGAGATTTTCGCCAAGTGCGAATTCGCCAACCCCGGTGCCTCGATCAAGGATCGCGCGGCGCTGTTCATCGTCGAGGATGCCGAGGCGAGGGGGGCGATCCAGTCCGGCGGGACCATTGTTGAGGGGACGGCGGGGAACACGGGCATCGGGCTGGCGCTGGTCGCCAATGCCAAGGGGTACAAGACGATCATCGTCATGCCCGACACCCAGAGCCAGGAGAAAATGGCGACGCTTCGCGCACTCGGTGCCGAACTGGTGCTGGTGCCGGCCGCGCCCTATTCGACTCCGTGTCATTTCGTGCACCAGTCGCGCCGGATCGCTGAGGAAACGCCCAATGCGGTGTGGGCCAACCAGTTCGACAATATCGCCAATCGCCGCGCCCACATCATGGGGACGGCGGAGGAGATCTGGGCGCAGATGGACGGCCGGATCGACGGCTTCACCTGCGCGGCGGGGACGGGCGGAACGATCGCCGGAGTCGGCATGGGGCTGAAAAGCAAGGACGAACGCGTGACGATCGCGCTCACCGATCCGCATGGCGCGGCGCTGTATGAATATTACGCGCATGGCGAGCTGAAATCCGAAGGATCCTCGGTTGCCGAGGGGATCGGGCAGGGGCGGATCACTGCCAATCTGGAAGGCGCGCCGATCGATACCCAGTACCGTATTTCGGATGCCGAAGGCTATGAATGGATGGGGCGGTTGCTTGATGAGGAGGGGCTGTGCCTTGGCCTTTCATCGGGCATCAATGTGGCGGGCGCTGTACGGCTGGCGCAGGATCTCGGGCCGGGCAAGCGCGTGGTGACGATATTGTGCGACACCGGCTTTCGCTATCTATCGACGCTCTATAACCCGGCATGGCTCGCGGCGAAGGGGCTGGCGCGGGCGGAAGCGGTGCCGGCATAGGACAATGGCGCTGCGCGCGCCGGTTCGACAAAAGCGTTGCAAGCCGCTAAATCGATAGTCGAAGCCATGAAAACCAGCCTGGAACCATCCCAGACAATCCAGCGCGTGAAGGTCGGCATGACCGGCCTGGCGTTTGTCATGCTGCTCATCGGGCTCGCCAGCGCGATCTTCAGTTCCGCCAGCCGCGAACCCGTGCCCGCCACTGCGGCCGATGGTGCCAAGCCCGACTTGATCGCCAACCTGGCTGCAGTGCCATTGAACGAGACCGAAACGGTGCAGGAACCGTTGGCAGAGCTGGGCGTCGCCCCGAGTACAGCCACCGAGGCTAGTAACCAGGCGGCCACCACCACGCCGCGATAAGGGCGAATGGCCTCCCATTCGGGATGGCACCGGATCGGTTGGGGAAACTGCCCCACTAGCGTCCTTCACTGTGACATCGGCCGTGTTTTGCGCGATTCTTCCGTTGCCTTAACCAAGCGAATATCGAACAAATCAAGTACAAGATGAGTATCGACGACCGATCTTCACGAGAGTTCCCGCAATTACGTAGTTCTCACCCGCTCATTTCCCTAATTTCCCGTTGCATCCCCAAATCTCCCGCGATAGACCATGGTTAACAGGGGCGGGCTCTCTTGTTGATGATTTGCGAGTCTGCGGGCGGCGATGGGCCGTTTCGCGGAACTGGAGAGCTTTGCGCGCCACGAATGAGGTGGGCGTGTCGATCAGGGGTATCTATCAGGGCTATGCGCTGCAGCAGGTCGACGACAAGGGTCGCGTTGCGATCCCCGCGTCGCTGCGCGCCACCCTGGTTGCCCGGAGCGCGCGCGAGATGGACCCCAAGGAAGCCGCGCAGATCGTGATCGCGCAGCACGAAAGCGATACGTGCCTCGTCGCTTATGATGTGCCCCAGGGCGAAGCGCGGTTCGCTGAACTGGAAGCGCGCGCGCGGGCCCATGCCGGGCCGGACGGGGCCCCCAACGATCAGATCCTGCGGCGCGGCATGGCCTGGGATACGGTGTCGTTCGACTCGAGCGGGCGGTTCATCTTCCCGAGCTTTCCCCGCAAGCGCGCGAAGATCGGCAAATATGCCTTTTTCTACGGGCTCGGCAGCCATTTCGAAATCTGGGACCCCGCCCAGGTCTTCGCCTCTTCCCGCGCCGATACCACGATGCGCGAAATGGTGACCCATTTCCTTGAAGAGCGGGGTGAGCAGCTGTGAATGTCCCGCATGTGCCCGTCCTTCTCGATGAAGTGATCAGCGCGCTGGCGATCGCGCCGGGCGAAATTCATGTCGACGCGACCTTTGGCGCTGGCGGCTATACCCGGGCGATGCTGGCGGGCGGCGCGCAGGTGATTGCGTTCGATCGCGATCCCGACGCGATTGCCGGTGGTGCAGCGCTGGTCGAGGAATCGGCGGGCGCGCTGCGGCTGATTCATGCCGTTTTCTCCGCCATCGAGGCCGAGCTTGAGCAACGCGACGCCGTGCCGGTCGACGGTGTGGTCATGGATATCGGCGTGTCGTCGATGCAGCTCGATCAACCCGCCCGCGGCTTTTCGTTCCAGGCCGAAGGGCCGCTCGACATGCGGATGAGCCAGTCAGGCACCAGCGCGGCCGAGTTTCTGAACGAGGCTGACGAGGAAGAGATCGCGGATATCCTGTACCAGTTCGGCCAGGAACCGCGCGCCCGCCGCGTTGCTCGTGCGATCGTCGCTGCCCGCCCGCTCACGACGACGACAGAGCTGGCCAACGTCGTGCGGCGTGCGCTTGGTTATCGCCCGCATGACAAAAAGGATCCGTCTACCCGCACCTTCCAGGCGATCCGCATTCATCTGAACCGCGAGCTTGATGAGCTGGCCGACGGGCTCGTGGCGGCGGAGCGCGTGCTGAAGCCCGGCGGGCGGTTGGCGGTGGTGACGTTTCACAGCCTTGAGGACCGGCTGGTGAAGCGGTTCTTTCGCGAGCGCAGCGGCGGCACCCCCGGCGGATCGCGGCACTTGCCGCAGGTCGCGGCAAAGGCCGATCCGAGTTTCGAAGCCGTCGGCCGCGCGGTGCGCGCCGGCGAGGAGGAGATTGCCCGCAATCCGCGGGCGCGTTCAGCAACATTGCGGGTGGCAAAGCGGACGAGCGCTGCGCCCTGGCCAGTAGGAGAAGCGTAATGACGGCAGCATATCGGTTGCGGGGTTTGGGCTGGTTCCTGAGCGGGGTGATCATCGTGCTCGGCTTCTATCTCGTGTCGCTGCAGGTGGCGGCCGAGCGTAAAAAAGTGGCCGACATGGATCGCAAGATCATGCTCGCCAAGCGCGAGATCCGCGCGCTGGAAACCGAGTTCGATACCCGCGCCAATCTGGCCCAGCTCGCCCGCTGGAACGGCGAGATTTTTGCGTTGACCGTCCCCGCCAGCGAGCAGTTCGTGGCCGATGAAGCTGCCCTCGCCACAATCGATCTGGATGGGCCGATTGGGGAGGCGCCGCGCGCGCAGGTCGCCGCGTACATTGTGCCTGCCGCACCGCGGGCGCTCGACGTGATCACGCCCGCCCCCGCGCCGGTGGCACCGCAGCCCGCCGCGCCATCGGCCGCCCCCGCTATCCGCCCGGTCCGCGCGGTACTGGCCAGTGCCGCCGCCGTGCAGGCGCATCCTGGCGGCCAACGGGGCGCAGCGATTGCGATGCTCGATCGCAAGCTGCTGAGCGATTCGACGATCGGTGATCTGATGAACCGGGCCCGCGCCGAAGCCGTGGGCAGCCGTTGACCGTCCTGGTCGCCAGACCCGTCGCACCAAAGCGGCTGACCGGCGCGCGCCACCCCATGGCGACGATTGCGCCGGTGCGCCTGATGATCCTGATGCTGCTGATCAGCGCCGGGGTGATGATGATCCTGCTGCGGCTGACGTTTCTGGCGGTGTTCGCCGAACCGGCGACGACGCGCGATGGCGCTGCCGCGCTCGTGCCGCTGCGCGGCGACATCGTCGATCGCAACGGTGCACCGCTAGCCCGTACCATCGATGCCTGGTCGATCGGCATTCACCCCAACAAGCTGGTCAACGATCCCGAAGATCTGGCGCCAAAGCTCGCCGCGCTGATGCCTGAGCATGACAGTGGCTGGTATCTCGCCAAGCTGCGGTCGGGCGCGAAGTTTTTTTATCTGCAACGCCGGGCGATGCCCGAACTCGTGAAGGCGGTGAACGCGCTCGGTGAGCCTGCGGTTGATTTTGCGCGCGAACCCGAGCGACTCTATCCGCAGTCGAGCATGGCCGCGCACGCCATCGGCTTTCTTGATCCCAATGGCGCCGGGGTCAGCGGGATGGAGCGCGTCCTTGAGGCGCGACTGACCGATCCGATCGAACGGTCGAAACCGGTTGCACTTTCGATCGACGCACGCGTCCAGGCCGCATTTGAAAGCGAGCTTGGCAACGCGATGCTGTCTTTCAAGGCGAAGGGCGCGGCCGGTGTGATGCTCGACGCCGATACGGGCGAAATTATCGCGATGGTATCGATGCCGATGTACAATCCTAACCAGTTGCGCGGCGCGTCAAAGGACGGGATGCGTAACAACGTCACTCAATCGGTCTATGAACTCGGTTCGACGTTCAAACCGATCACGATGGCAGCGGCGATCGACAGCGGCGTTGTAACATCGATGTCGCGGCGGTTCGATGCGCGTGAGCCGCTCAAGATCGGGCGGTTTCAGATCAAGGATGATCATCCGCAGCGCCGCTATCTCGATATTCCGGAAACCTTGGTGCACTCATCCAACATTGTCACCGCGCGGATCGCCGATGAGCTGGGCGCCGCGCGGATGCAGGCCATGTTCCGGCGGCTGGGCTTTGATACGCGCCCCGATATCGAACTGCGCGAGAAGCAGCGCTCGATCTGGCCGCATTATTGGGGCCGGGTAACGGTGATGACCAGCGGCTATGGTCACGGCATCGCGGTGACGCCGCTCCATTTGGCGAGTGCCTATGCCGCGCTCGTCAATGGCGGCATCTGGCGTCCGGCGACCTTGTTACGGGTCGAGTCTGGCAAGGCGAGCAGTGGCCGCCGCGTGCTTGCGCAATCGACGAGTGATCGGATGCGGCAATTGCTCCGCCTTGTGGTGCTCGACGGCACGGGGCGCAAAGGCGAGGCGCCCGGCTACCGCGTTGGGGGCAAAACGGGCACTGCTGAAATTGCAATGAAGAGCGGCTATTCGCGGAGTCGCAATGTTTCCACCTTCGCCGCTGCCTTTCCCATGGATGCACCCCGTTACGTGGTGATCGCCATGCTCGATTCGCCCGTCGCCAATGCGCAATCGCAAGGGCAGACGACGGCGGCGTGGACGGTCGCGCCGGTCGTCAGCCGCGTCATCGCCCGGACGGGACAAATGCTTGGCGTGATGCCCGATATGCGCCGTGACGTGGACGTATCCGATCTCACCCCGCTGCTCTGGCACGCACCGGGCGAATCGACGACGGACCCCGAATGAAGCTGGGCGCGCTCATTGGCGGTGATGAGACGCAGACCGTGACCGGGTTTGCGATTGACCACCGCAAGGTCGCGCCCGGTACGATCTTCGGCGCGTTCGAAGGCATGCGCCTGAATGGCGAGGATTTCATCGAAGCGGCGATTGTCAGCGGCGCGATTGCCGTGGTGGCGCGGCCGGGCGTGGCCGTGACCGGTGCGTGCCATATTGCCAGTGACAATCCCCGCGCGGCATTTGCAGCGCTGGCGGCAAAGTTCTTCGCACCTTTTCCCGAAACTGCGGTCGCCGTCACCGGCACCAATGGCAAGACATCGACGGTTGAGATGACGCGCCAACTGTGGCGGATGTTTGGGCACCATGCCGCCTCGATCGGCACGTTGGGCGTCACCACCGCGAATGACAGTGTGACGACCGGGCTGACTACGCCCGATATCGTCACTTTCCTGTCCAATGTCGGTGGGCTGGCGCGCGAGGGTGTGACGCATCTGGCGTTTGAGGCATCGAGCCATGGCCTGTCGCAATATCGCACCGAGGGCTTGCCGGTGCAGGCGGCGGCGTTCACCAATCTAAGCCGCGATCACCTCGATTATCATCGCGACATGGCGGATTATTTTACCGCGAAGATGCGGCTCTTTACCGATATTCTTGCTCCCACAGGCACTGCCGTGGTGTGGGCCGATGACGAATATTCGCCCCGCGTGATCGATCTGGCGCGTGAACGCGGCAACCGCGTGATCACGGTGGGTGAGCAGGGCGAAACCTTGCGACTGGTCGGCCGCGAGCCGAGCCTGTTGGGGCAGGGGCTGACGATCGAAGCGGATGGCCAGCGCCACAAGGTAAACCTGCCGCTGATCGGTGCCTATCAGGCCGCCAACGCGCTGACCGCGGCGGGGCTGGTGATCGCCACGGGCGGTGAGGTGGCGCCAACGCTGGCGGCGCTCGCGCGGTTGCAGCCGGTGCGCGGGCGGCTGGAGCGCGCGGTGATTAGTCGCCAGGGCGCGCCGGTCTATGTCGATTATGCCCACACGCCCGACGCGATCGAGGCGGCGATTGCGGCGCTGAAGCCGCATGCATCGGGCAAGCTGATCGTCTTGATTGGGGCGGGGGGCGATCGGGATTCGGGCAAGCGCGCGCCCATGGGGGCGGTGGCGTCGGGTCTTGCCGACCTCGTCATCGTGACGGACGATAATCCGCGTAGCGAGGATCCCGCGACGATCCGTGCGCAGGTGATGGCAGGGGCGCCGGGCGCGACCGAAGTCGCCGGGCGGCGCGAGGCGATTGCTGCTGCGATCGCTGCCGCTGGACCAGGCGATATCGTGTTGCTGACGGGCAAGGGGCACGAACAGGGCCAGATCGTCGGCGACATGGTGCTGCCGTTCGATGACGTCAGCGTCGCGCGGGAATGTGTGGCATGAGCGGGCTTTGGACATCGGATGCGATTGCGACCGCCACTGGTGGCACCGCCTCTGCACCGTTTGACGCGACAGGCGTCACCTTCGATTCCCGCGAAGTCGGCCCCGGCGACCTGTTCATCGCACTGAAGGGGGAGGCGACCGACGGTCACCGCTTCCTCGACCAGGCATTTGCTCGCGGTGCGGCGGGCGCGATCGTCAGCACGCCGACCGAGCACCCCCATGTGCTCGTCGCCGATACGATGGCCGCGCTTGAGGCGCTGGGTGTTGCCGCACGAGCGCGCACCGATGCGACGATCATCGGCGTCACTGGATCGGTGGGCAAGACGGGCACCAAGGAAGCGCTGTTCGCCGCACTCGATCGCAGCGCGCCGGGGAAGGTCCACCGGTCGGTCAAAAGCTATAACAACCATACCGGCGTGCCGCTCAGCTTGGCGCGGATGCCCGCCGATTGCCGCTATGCCGTGCTCGAAATGGGGATGAATCATGCGGGCGAGCTCGCCGCGCTGACGCGCTTTGTGCGGCCGCATGTGGCGATCATCACTAATGTCGGCCCGGTGCATATCGAGTTTTTCAAAGACGAGGCCGGCATTGCCGATGCGAAGGCCGAGATATTTCAGGGGCTCGAAGCCGGTGGCACCGCGATCATCCCGTTCGATAATGTCCATCGCGATCGGCTCGTGAAGGCGGCGAAAAAGGAGGGCGCCCGGATCGTCACCTTTGGCCGCGGCGACGGGGCCGATGTTCGAGCGCTTGAAGCGATGCGGACGCAGACCGGGGGCACTTTCGTCACCGCTCGGCTGGTGTCGCGTGAACTGAGCTTTACGATTGGCCAGCCGGGTGATCATCTCGTTTCCAATTCGCTCGCGGTGCTGGCGGCAGTTGAAGCGGCAGGGGCGGATGTGGCGCTGGCAGGGCTTGGGCTGGCGGATCTCGGCGGGCTGCCGGGGCGGGGCGCGCGCTTCCTGACGGCGGTGCCCGGCGGCGCGGCGCTGGTGATTGACGAAAGCTACAACGCCAATCCGTCATCGATGCGCGCAACGCTGGCGGTGTTGGCGGCCGAACCTGCACCGCGCAAGATCGCGCTGCTCGGCCAAATGGGGGAACTCGGCGTTGATGGTCCCGCCTTTCATGCCGGCCTCGCCGCACCGGTGATCGACGCCGGTGTGACATTGGCGATCCTGGTGGGGGAGGGCATGGCCGCGCTCGCAATCGCGCTTGAGGGGAGGGTCGATTTCGTCCATGTGCCCGATGCCGCAACCGCGTTGGCGCACCTGAAAACGGTGCTGTCGGCGGGTGATGCGGTTCTCATCAAGGGATCGAACAGCGTGGGGCTGATGACAGTGGTCACGGCGCTGGGGGGCGAAAAACCATAATGCTGTATTTCATCGCGGAATATCTCGGCTTTCCTGGCGTTCTTAATCTGGTGCGCTACCTCAGTTTTCGCAGCGGCGGGGCGGTGGCCACGGCCTTGGTGATCGGGCTGATCATCGGCCCGCGTTTCATCGGCTGGCTGCGCGTTCGGCAGGGCAAGGGGCAACCGATCCGCGCCGATGGCCCCCAAACCCACCTCGCCAAGCGCGGCACGCCGACGATGGGCGGGCTGATGATCCTGACGAGCATGGCGATCTCGATCCTGCTCTGGATGGATCTGACCAACCCCTTCGTCTGGGCATGCCTGTTCGTGACATTGGGCTTCGGCGTGATCGGGTTCCTCGACGATTATGACAAGGTGCGCAAAGCAAGCACCGCCGGCATTTCAGGGCGGATGCGGCTGCTGGGCGAATTCGCGATTGCCGGGGTCGCCAGCTGGATCATCACCCAACAGAACGGCACGCAGCTGTACCTGCCATTCTACAGCGGATCGGTGATCGATCTGGGCTATTTCTACATTCTGTTCGCCGCGTTCACGATCGTGGCGTTCGGCAATGCCGTGAACCTGACCGACGGGCTCGATGGCCTCGCGACGATGCCGGTGATCATCGCCGCCGTCGCCTTCATGCTGATCGCCTATCTCGCGGGCAATGCAAAGTTCGCCGAGTATCTCGGCATCCCACACGTGCCGCGCGCCGGCGACATGGCGATCTTCTGCGGCGCGATGGTGGGTGCGGGGCTGGCGTTCCTGTGGTTCAATGCGCCGCCGGCAGCGGTGTTCATGGGCGATACCGGCAGCCTGGCGCTGGGCGGCGCGCTCGGCGCGATTTCGGTCGTTGCGCATCACGAAATCGTGCTCGGCATCATCGGCGGGCTGTTCGTGGTCGAGGCGATGAGCGTGATCATCCAGGTGTTCTTCTACAAGCGCACCGGCAAGCGTGTGTTCCGCATGGCGCCGATTCACCACCATTTCGAACAATTGGGCTGGGCCGAGGCGACGGTGGTGATCCGCTTCTGGATCATCGCGATCGTGCTCGCGCTCGCCGGCCTGTCGACGCTGAAATTGCGGTGATCACCAGTAGCACCTGGCGCGGCAAACGCTTCGCGGTGCTTGGACTGGCGCGCTCGGGTGCGGCAACGGTGCGTGCGCTCGATGCTGCCGGGGCAGAGGTTGTTGCTTGGGACAATGATGGGGTGCGGCGCGCTGGCATTGAAACCAGCAATGTGGCGGTTTCAAATCTTGATGAAATGCCAATTGCCGATTTCGACGCTCTCGTCCTCTCGCCCGGCGTGCCGCTCAACACCCACCCGATCGCGGCCAAGGCGCGCGCAGCGGGCGTGCCGATCATCGGCGACATCGAATTGTTCGCGCAGGCCCGCGCTGAGCTGCCGCCGCACAAGGTGGTCGGCATCACTGGTACCAACGGCAAATCGACCACCACGGCGCTGATCAAGCACATCATCGAGACGGCGGACGTGCCCGTGCTGATGGGCGGCAATATCGGCCTGCCGATCCTTGAACAGGCACCGCTGCTCGAAGGTGGTGTCTATGTGCTCGAACTGTCGAGCTATCAGATCGATCTGACCCAAAGCCTCGACTGCGATGTCGCGGTGCTGCTCAACATCACGCCCGATCATCTCGATCGCTATGACGGGTTCGATGCCTATGCCGCCGCCAAGGCGCGGTTGTTCGAGATGCAATCGCCGCAGCACGACGCGATCGTCTCGATCTTCGATGCGCCGTCCGCCGCGATCGCGCGCAGCTTATCAGGGCGCGGCGAGCATCTGACCAAGATCGCGCCCGGTTTCTGCATGGATCAATCGCGGTGGCCGTCGCTGCAAGGGCCGCACAACGCCCAGAATGCGCTCGCCGCAATCAATGCCTGCGAGGCGCTGGGCATCCCGAATTCAGCTATCGATGCTGGCCTTGCGAGCTTTCGCGGGCTGCCGCACCGGATGGAAACCGTCGCGGTCAAAAACGGCGTGCGCTTCGTGAACGACAGCAAGGCGACCAACCCCGAAAGTGCCGCCCCGGCGCTCGCGGCGTTCGACGGCATTCACTGGATTCTCGGTGGGCAGGCGAAATCGCCATCACTGGAGGCATGCCGCCCCGGCTTCGGCCATGTCCGCGCGGCTTATACGATTGGCGCTGCGGGCCAGCAGTTCCGCGACCTGCTGACGGGTACAATGCCGGTTACCTATTGCGAAACGCTGGAGCGTGCCGTTGTCAGTGCAGCTGGCGCGGCGCAGACAGGGGAGACGGTGCTGCTCTCCCCGGCTTGCGCTTCGTTCGATCAGTTTCGTGATTTCGAGGCACGGGGCGATGCGTTCCGGGTCGCAGTGGAGGCTCTGCCATGAGCGATGCCATGACCGAAGCTGTATCCCGTCCCGGCGCCGATCAACGCCGTGCGCTATGGGCCAGCGTCAAGCCACGCGGCGGGCGCGGGGATCGCACGCCGCTGGGCATGTGGTTCTGGGATATCGACCGGGTGCTGCTGTTGCTGGCACTGCTGCTGATGGCCATCGGCCTGCTCGCGGTGGCGGCGGCGAGCCCGGCATCGGCGGTTCGCTATTCGGGCGAGAAGGTGCATTTCGCGCCGCTCCATTATTTCTGGCGGCAGGTGATGTGGGTGGGCGTGTCGCTGCCGGTGATGTTCCTGGTATCGATGCTGCCTGTCTCATTGGCGCGGCGGATGGCGCTGATCGGGGCGGGCGTGTTCATCGTGTTGCTGGCCGCGGTGCCCTTTGTTGGCGTCGAGCATAATGGCGCGCGGCGCTGGATCGGGCTGGGCATTGCCGAGTTCCAGCCGTCGGAGTTTTTGAAGCCGTTCTTCATCGTTGCAACCGCCTGGCTGCTGTCGCTGCGCACAAAGGAAGCCGATTTGCCGGTGGTACCGATTACCACGGCGCTGACTGCTGTCGTCGCTTGCCTGCTGATGATGCAGCCCGATTTCGGCCAGACGATCATCTTTTGCGTCATCTGGCTGGCGTTGTTGATGATCGCGGGTACGCCCGTCCGCGTGCTTGGCGGGTTTCTCGCGGCGGTGCCGGTGGGGCTGATCGCGGCGTATCTGTTTTACGATACTGCGCGCATCCGCATCGACGCGTTTCTGTCGCGCGGCGACAACAGCGGCGCGAGCGACCATTACCAGACCGACATGGCCTATGCGACGCTCACAGCAGGCGGCGCGACCGGAACGGGACCTGGCGGCGGCGCGATGAAGTTTCGCCTGCCCGAAGCGCATACCGATTATATCTTTTCGGTGATCGGTGAGGAATTCGGACTGATCGCATGCGCGGTGATCGCGCTGCTGTTTCTGGCGATTGTCGTGCGCGTGTTCGTGAAACTGCTCGACGAGCCCGATCCGTTCCGGATGCTCGCCGCTGCCGGCCTCGCCACGCAATTCGGTGCGCAGGCGCTGGTCAGCATGGCGGTAAACACCGGGCTTGCCCCGTCAAAGGGCATGACCTTGCCGTTCATCAGCTATGGCGGATCGTCGATGATCGCGCTGTCGATCGGAATGGGCTTGCTGCTGGCGTTCACACGGCGCAATCCGTTCCTGACGCGATCTCCCTATGTCGTCCGGTGGAGCGGCCAATGAGCAAAGCACGCCATTTCGTTCTCGCAGCAGGTGGCACCGGCGGGCATATGGTGCCTGCCGCCGCGCTAGCGGCCGAGCTGATCAAGCGCGGACACAGCGTCGCGCTGGTGAGTGATGAACGCGGCGTGCGCTTTCCCGGACTGTTCGACGGCATTGAAACGCATATCCTGCCCGCCGGGCGGCTTGCGGGTGGCCCGATCGGCTGGGCGCGCGCGGGCGTGAACATGCTGCGCGGGCGGAGCATGGCGATCGGCCTGTTCCGCAAGCATCGCCCCGCCGCCGTCATCGGCTTTGGCGGCTATCCGGCTTTCCCGACGCTGTTGGGCGCCTTTGCGCAGAATATTCCAACCGCGGTGCACGAACAGAACGCGGTGCTTGGCCGGGTGAACCGGCTGGTCGCGGGCAGGGTACATGCGATTGCGACGTCCTATCCCGATGTCGAGCGGCTGAAGGACAGCTGGCGCGGTAAGACGCATCTGGTGGGCAACCCTGTGCGCGATGTGGTGTTGGCGCTGCGCACGCGGCCTTATCCGTTGCTCGAGGAGGACGGCATTTTCCGCATACTTGTGACCGGCGGCAGCCAGGGCGCGAGCGTGTTGAGCCAGGTCGTGCCGGACGGCCTCGCACTGCTGCCGATCAGCTTTCGTCGGCGGTTGCAGGTGACTCATCAGGCGCGGCTGGAGGATATCGATCAGGTCCGCGCCAAATATGCCGAGCTTTCGATTGCGGCCGAGCTCGCCACCTATTTGCCCGATCTGCCCGAGCAACTCGCCTGGGCACATCTGGTGATCGCGCGCGCTGGCGCATCGACCCTGGCCGAACTGACCGCCGCAGGCCGCCCCGCGATCCTGGTGCCGCTTCCCAGCGCGACCGATGATCACCAGACCGCCAATGCGCGCGAAATGACGATGGCGGGGGGGGCGCGCACGATCGATCAGCGCGCCTTCACCCCGATTGAACTTGCCAAGCAGATGCAGAAGCTGGGGCTTGATCCGGCCGCGCTGCAGAACGCCGCCGGTCGCGCGCGCGCCTGTGGCCGGCCCGATGCGACGCGCGATCTGGCCGATCTGGTCGAAAGCTTGGATGCGCCGAAGAGCGACATCATGGTCGGCCTGAACCGCCCGATCAAATTCGGGGATCAGGCGGCCTATGCGTAAGGCAAGCACATGAGGGGTGTCGCTACTGATATCGGCACGATCCATTTCGTTGGCATAGGCGGGATCGGCATGTCCGGTATTGCCGAGGTGATGCATAACCTTGGCTATAAGGTCCAAGGGTCGGACGTCGCCGAGGGTTATGTGATTGCTGGTCTGCGCGGCAAGGGCATTGCCGTGCATATCGGCCATAGCGCCGATAATCTGGGTGATGCGGCGGTGATCGTCACCTCGACCGCGATCAAGCGCGACAATCCTGAAGTCGAGGCGGCCTATGAACGCCGCATCCCCGTGGTGCGTCGTGCCGAAATGCTCGCCGAGTTGATGCGACTGAAATCGACCGTCGCGGTGGCGGGCACGCACGGCAAAACGACGACAACGAGCATGATTGCGGCCTTGCTCGATGCCGGTGGTGTCGACCCGACGGTGATCAACGGTGGTATCATCAACAGCTATGGCTCCAACGCCCGGCTGGGGGCCAGCGACTGGATGGTCGTGGAGGCCGACGAAAGCGACGGCAGCTTCCTCCGCCTCGACGGCACGATCGCCGTTGTCACTAACATCGATCCCGAACATCTCGATCATTATGGCAGCTTCGACAACGCCAAGGACGCCTATGTCGAGTTTGTCGAGAACGTCCCCTTTTACGGCGCGGCACTGCTCTGCCTCGATCATCCCGAGGTGCAGGGCATCATCCCGCGTGTGCGCGACCGGCGTGTCGTGACTTACGGCTTTTCGGCGCAGGCCGATGTGCGCGGCGTGAACGTGACGCCAATCCCCGGCGGCAACCGGTTCGAAGCGATCGTGCGGAGCCGCGACGGCAGCCAGCGCTCGATTGAGGGGATCGAGATGCCGATGCCTGGCCGTCATAATGTCCAGAACGCGCTCGCCGCGATCGGCGTGGCGCTCGAGCTGGGCATTCCCGATGCGACGATCCAGCAAGGTTTCGCCAAGTTCGGCGGCGTGAAGCGGCGCTTCACCAAGGTCGGCGAAGTACCGCTCGAAGACGGGTCGGTGACGATCATTGACGATTATGGCCACCACCCGGTCGAAATCCGGGCGGTGTTGTCGGCGGCGCGCGAGGGGGCGACCAACCGGGTGATCGCGGTGGTTCAGCCGCATCGCTACACCCGGCTCGACAGTTTGATGGAGGAGTTCCAGCAGGCCTTCAACGATGCCGATATGGTGCTGGTATCACCGGTTTATGCGGCTGGGGAAGCGCCGATCGAGGGCGTCGATGCCGAGGCGCTGGTATCGGGATTGAAGACGCGCGGGCATCGGAGTGCGGCGACTGTTGCGGATGCGGCGGCGCTGGCCGAGGTGCTGGCCGAGACCATTCAGCCCGGCGATATAGTGATCTGTCTGGGCGCGGGTGACATCACGAAATGGGCGGCTGGGCTGGCCGATGCGATCGTGGCGGTGCGGGCGTGAGCGGCCACTTTTCTGCCCCCCTCCCGCTCGCGGGAGGGGCTGGGGGTGGGCCTGAACTGGTCTCTAGCACTCTTGTGGAGGCACCCTCGTTCCCACCCCTAACCCCTCCCGCAAGCGGGAGGGGAATGCCGACAGTGTCCGGCCGCCTCACCCCCAACGCGCCACTTGCCCCGCTCGTCTGGTTCAAGTCCGGCGGATTGGCGGATTGGCTGTTCGAGCCAAAGGACGTGCAGGATCTCAGCGAGTTCCTCGCCAACCTCGACCCCGCGACACCCGTCATGGCGCTGGGGCTTGGATCCAATCTGATCGTGCGCGATGGCGGCTGGCGGGGCGTCGTCGTGCGGCTGGGCAAGGCGTTCAGCTTTGCGCGCGCTGATGGCACGTCATTGACGTGCGGCGGTGGCACCTCTGGCATTCTAGTTTCCTCCACCGCGCGCGACGCTGGCATCGCCGGGCTCGAATTTCTGCGCTCGATCCCTGGCACGGTGGGCGGGTTCGTGCGCATGAACGGCGGCGCTTATGGCCGCGAGACGAAGGACGTGCTCATCAACTGCACGATCGTCTTGCGCGACGGGACGGTGCAGTCGCTGCCCGTCGACGCATTGGGCTATACCTATCGTCACTCGACGTTGCCTGAAGGCGCGATCGTGGTCGAGGCGGTGTTTCATGGCACCCTTGGCGACCCACAAGCGATCCAGGCCGAGATGGACCGCATCGCCGCCGCGCGTGAGGAATCGCAGCCGCTGCGCTCCAAGACGGGCGGCTCGACCTTCAAAAACCCGGACGGGCATAAGGCATGGGCGCTCGTCGACGCTGCTGGATGCCGTGGCCTGACGATCGGCGACGCGCAGGTCAGCGAGAAGCATTGTAATTTCCTGCTCAACCTCGGCGCGGCCACCAGCGCCGATATCGAGGCGCTGGGCGAAGAAGTGAGGACGCGGGTGAAAGCGCATTCAGGGGTAACTTTGGAGTGGGAAATTCAGCGGGTGGGGGAAGTAGCATGATGTCGCTGCTTATCCCGTCATCCCCGCGCAAGCGGGGATCCGTTGGGTGCAGCACGAGCAATGGAAGTGGTGTTTCCATCGGTTCCCACTTTCGCGGGAATGACGGTTGGTTGGTGAGTGCAAACAAATGGTAACTCCCCTCCACATCGCCGTGCTGATGGGCGGCTGGTCCGCTGAACGCGAAGTCTCGCTCGTCACGGGTGCGAATGTCGCCGATGCGCTTGAATCGCTCGGCCATCGGGTAACGCGGATCGATATGGGTCGCGACGTTGCTGCGCGGCTCGCCGAAGCCTCGCCAGATGTCGTCTTCAACGCGCTTCACGGCACGCCGGGGGAGGATGGATCGGTGCAGGGGATGCTCGATCTGATGGGGTTGAAATACACCCATTCGGGCCTGGCCACGTCGGTCATCGCGATCGACAAGCAGCTGACGAAGTTGCTGCTCGTCCCGCACGGCATCCCGATGCCCGGCGGGCGGATTGTGAAGACGGCAACGCTGTACGAAGCCGATCCGTTGCCGCGTCCCTATGTGCTCAAGCCGGTCAACGAAGGCTCGTCAGTCGGCGTTGCGATCGTCACCGAAGACGGGAATTACGGCAACCCGATTGCGCCCGATGCGGTGGGGCCGTGGCAGGAATTCGAGGAACTGCTCGCCGAACCCTTCATTCGCGGGCGTGAACTGACGACCGCTGTCCTGGGTGACGAGCCGCTGGGCGTCACCGAGTTGAAGCCAAAGAGCGGTTTTTACGATTACGACGCCAAATATACCGATGGTATGACCGAGCACGTCTATCCGGCATTGATTCCTGATGAGATTGCGGCCGCCTGCATGAAGATCGCGCTCGATTCGCACCGTTTGCTTGGCTGCAAGGGATGCTCGCGATCCGATTTCCGATGGGATGACAATCTGGGGGTCGACGGGCTCTTCCTGCTCGAAGTGAACACCCAGCCCGGCATGACGCCGCTGAGCTTGGCGCCCGAACAGGCGCGCCACCGCGGTATGACCTATCCCCAGTTCGTCCAGCGTATTTTGGAGGAAGCGTTGTGAGTAAATCCATCCGTCGCGGTAATCCGCCCGCGCGCCGCCCGGTTCAGCCTAAGCGGCGTGTGGCCAAGGTACAAAAGCCATCGCAGATCGACCGTATGATCGCGATGCTGCCGGTCAGCGAGCGCACGTTGCAACGGATCGCGACCTGGTCGATCATGGGTGTGATCGGCGCTGGGGCGCTGGGTGTTGCGAGCCTGTTCGGCGTGCCACAGGCAGCTGGCGTTGCCGTTGCTGAGGAAATCGGCCGCGCGGGCTTCCGAGTGCGCGGCATAGAGGTGACGGGCGTCAAGCGGATGAACCCGATGACGGTCTATGCCGTCGCGCTCGATCAGCAATCGCGCGCGATGCCGCTCGTCGATCTGGAAGGCGTGCGCCAAAAGCTGCTCAAATATGGCTGGATCGCCGATGCGCAGGTGTCCCGACGCTTGCCCGACAAGCTGGTCGTCCACATCATCGAGCGCCAGCCCGCTGCCGTGTGGCAGGAAAAGGGGCAATTGACGCTGATCGACGCCAATGGCGAGCCGCTCCAACAGATTTCGCCCGATGAATTGCCCGAATTACCGCGCGTGATTGGGGAGGGCGCCAACTGGCAAACGCCTGCCTATCGCGCGCTGCTTGATGCGGCCCCGGCGCTGCGCCCGCTCGTCAAGGCGGCGACCTGGGTTGGCAACCGGCGCTGGAACATCGTTTTCGAAACCGGCGAGACTTTGGTTCTGCCCGAGGAAAATCCCGAAAAGGCGCTGGTAAAATTCGCCGAGCTCGACGGGGCACAGGCGCTGCTCGGCAAGGGCTGGCTGCGGTTCGACATGCGCGATCCGACGCGACTGGTGGTGCGCAAGCCCGGTCATCAGGGGCAGCGCGCGATTACCGATACTTCGACCAATGATAAGAGCAGCGACGGACCAAATACCGGCGCCGTCATGCGCATCGACCGGCAAGGATAAGACCATGGCCAAGACCGCACCCGAAGGATTGATCACCGCGCTCGATATCGGATCGTCGAAAGTCTCGGCGATGATCGCGCAAAAGGCCGAAGGCGGCGAGCTGGTGGTGCTCGGTACCGGCCAGCGCGAAAGCCGGGGCGTGAAGCGCGGCTATATCGCCGATATGGGCGCGACCGAGGCCGCGGTGCGCGAAGCGGTGGAACAGGCCGAACGGATCGCCGGGCTGAATATCGAGAATGTCTGGGTGAGCTTTTCGGCGGGGTGCCTGGTTTCAGATGTCGCCTCGGTGGAGGTCGAACTCGGCGGGCACCGGATCGAACAAGGCGATATCGACGAACTGCTCGCCGCGGGGCGGAATTCGATCGACCCCGCGGGGCGGATGGTGCTGCATGCGCAGCCAACGCTCTACACGCTTGACGGGCTGACGGGGGTGAAGAAGCCACTCGGGCTGCATGCCGATCGGCTGGGCGTGCATATCCACGTCGTCGCTGCGGACGGATCGCCGGTGCGCAACCTCGATCTGTGCGTGCGCTCCGCCCATCTTGAGGTGAAGTCGATCATCGCGTCACCGGTTGCGACTGGCATGGCCTGTTTGTCGGACGAGGAGCGCGAGCTTGGCGTGGCACTCGTCGAAATGGGGGCGGGCATCACCAATGTGTCGCTGTTTGCCGGCGGGATGCTGGTGGGGTTGACGTCGATCCCGTTCGGGGCGGCCGACATCACTGATGACATCGCCAGCGTGTTCGGCACCAGTCGGGTACAGGCGGAGCGGATGAAGTGTTTCTACGGCTCCGCCAATGCCTCGCCGCGTGACAATCATGACATGATCGATGTCGGGCCAGTGTCGATGGATGATGACGCCAGCGAAGGCGCCCGCATCACCAAGGCCCAGCTGATCGCGGTCATCCGCCAGCGGCTCGATCACCTGATGGGCGAAGTGCAGAAGGCGCTGGCGGAACTTGGGTTCGAAGGGCCGGTCGGGCGGCAAGTGGTGCTGACCGGAGGCGGTGCCGAGCTGAAAGGGGTTGCCGATTATGCCCAGGCGGCGCTTGGTCGATCAGTGCGGGTCGGCCGCCCGCGAGGGCTGACGGCATTGCCAGAGGCGCATAGCGGCCCGGCTTTCGCGACGCTGGCAGGGCTGGCGCATTACGCTGCGTCGAACCCGGTCGATTTGCGCGCCGCCTCCCCGGCGCACCAGATGGTGACCCGACCGCAGGGTTTTGCGGTGTTTCAGCGGCTGATGCAGGCGTTCAGGACAAATTATTAAAGAATTACGACAGTCATATTATGATTGGGGCTAGAGTAGCCGGATTGCATGGTGCAGAACGGCGCGAACGAACAAATGACCCGCTTTGCCAAGGGTCGTGATGGAGACATGGCGATGAGCATCGAATTCCTTCCACCCGAGGTCGACGAGCTGACGCCGCGCATCGCGGTGATCGGTGTCGGCGGCGCTGGCGGCAACGCCATCACCAATATGATGCGCGCGAATGTGCAGGGAGTCGACTTTCTGGTCGCCAACACCGACGCGCAGGCGCTGAAACAGTCGACCGCATCGCAGCGGGTGCAACTGGGTGCCAAGATCACGCAGGGATTGGGCGCAGGCTCACGCCCTGAAATCGGTCGCGCAGCGGCCGAGGAAACGATCGAATCGATCACCAAGATGCTCGAAGGCGCGCATATGTGCTTCATCGCGGCGGGCATGGGCGGAGGCACCGGCACCGGCGCTGCCCCCGTCATCGCCAAGGCAGCGCGCGACCTGGGAATCCTGACGGTCGGCGTGGTGACGAAGCCCTTCGCCTTTGAGGGCAATCGCCGTGCGAAAAGCGCCGAGGCGGGCATCGAGGAACTGCAGAAGTACGTCGATACGCTGATCGTTATTCCGAACCAGAACCTGTTCCTGATCGCCAATGCCAACACCACCTTCAAACAGGCCTTTGAAATGGCCGATGAAGTGCTGCAGCAGGGCGTACGCGGCATCACCGATCTGATGGTGATGCCCGGCCTGATCAACCTGGATTTCGCCGATGTTCGCTCGGTGATGCAGGAGATGGGCAAGGCGATGATGGGCACGGGCGAAGCCGAAGGCGACGACCGCGCGATCGTGGCCGCGCAAAAGGCGATCAACAACCCGCTGCTCGACGGCGTCAGCATGCAGGGTGCCAAGGGCGTTATCATCTCGATCACCGGTGGCGAGGATATGCGCCTGCTCGAAGTCGACGAAGCCGCCAATCACATCCGTGAGCTGGTCGATCCCGATGCGAACATCATCTGGGGCTCGGCCTTCAATCCCGATCTGGAAGGCAAGATCCGCGTCTCGGTCGTCGCAACCGGCATCGACGCCGACTCACGGCCGCAATCGGCACCCGAGCCATCGCGTGCGTTCAGCTTTTCGACGCCGCGCCGCGCCGAGTCACCTGTTGTCGCCGCTGAACCCGTAGCAGCCCCGGTGCCGGTCACGTTCGAAGCCCCGGCACCCGCCAAATCGGAACCGGAAACGCCGATTGCTGCTGATCCGGCAGATGACGAATTGGTGCTGGGCGAAGAAGCAGCGGTGCCAACGGCGCCGACCTTTGGTGGCGAAGCAGAAACGCCAGAGGATCGCAGCCAGTGGTTGGCGCCCGGCTCGCTCGATGCGCCTGATCCCGCGCCGACGATTGCGACCACCGAACCCGAACCCGCCCCGGAACCTGCACCTCGCGTCAAGGTGGGGGGGACATTGTTCGAGCGGATGTCGAACGTCACGCGCGGTGCTGCCAAGGATGACGATGGCACGGCCAAAGACCCGCTTGATATCCCGCGGTTCCTGCATCGCCAGAACAACCAGTAAGTCCCGGCGGGAAGGCGGGCCGGTTCATCGTCAAAGCGCCTCGCTCTGGCGCGTGCCGGGGCAAGGGGCATTGTCGGTTGCTCATTGCTCGGTTTTAGCGGAGCACCGATGCCCGGAATGATCCTTCATGCCGCCCGACTGGCGATCAGCGTGCCTTTGCTGCTGGCCGCAGGGCCGGTGCTTGCCGGGCAGAATCAGCCGCAATACCAAACGATGCCGGTGCCAACGCCTGACGCCGATGCCCTCGCTGCGGAGATGCGGATTCTGGGAAGCAATCCGTTCGATCTGCCCGCGCTGATCAGTGCAGGCGAAAGAACCCTGAAGCTGGGCGATATGGAGGCAGCCGCTGCGTTCTTCCAGCGTGCCGAGCGGATCAGCCCGAACAACGGCCGAATCAAGGCGGGCAAGGCACGCACATTGGTGCAGCTGGGTCGTCCTGGCGAGGCATTGCGGCAATTCAACGAAGCCGAGTCGCTGGGATATGGCGTCAGCGAAATCGCGGCGGACCACGCGCTCGCTTATGACCTGATCGGCGAACAGGAGCGCGCCCAGCGCCTCTATCGGCAGGCGCTTAAGCGACAGAGCGACGATGAGACCCAGCGCCGGTATGCGCTGTCGCTCGGGATATCGGGCAAGCGCGACCAGGCGCTTGAAGCGCTAGACGTACTGCTGCGGCGAAGCGACCGCGCGGCGTGGCGGGTGCGGGCCTTTGTGCTGGCGATGAATGGCGATGTCGCGGGCGCGAACCGGATTGCGGTCAGTATGTTGCCGGGCGATATGGCGGAGGGGCTCGCGCCGTTTTTCCAGATTTTGCCGACGCTCAGTCTCGCCAATCGCGCCTTTGCGGTGCATTTCGGTGAGGTGCGTCCAACGCCGGAGCGGATTGCCGATGCGCGGATGATCCCCGATCTGCCCGTGCTTGCGCCCGAACCCGTACCCGTGGTTCAGGTCGCTGCGGTCGATCCACGCAGCAAGGCGCAGCAGCGACGCGATCGCAACCGGCGGCGCAATAGCCCGGTTGAAGTCGCCACGCTGGTGCCACCCAAGATCGTCACGCCCAGCCAATTGCCGCCGCCGCCGCGCGTGGTGATGTCGACGCCCCAGGTGACGCAGCCAACAGCCGATCCGACCGTGCCTTCGCCTGTGCCCGCGCCGATGCGGAGCGCACCCGTTGTTTCGGCGCCTCCAGTGATCACGCGGCCCGCAGCCAATCAGCCCGTTGCTGCCGTACAAATGCCGGAGGTGTCACCACCCGTCGCCAAACCGCTGCCGACGGCGCCCGTGATCGTGACCAAAGTGCCAGAGCCAGCACCCGTCCGTCCGACGGCGCTGCCGCCTGTGCGGGCAACGGCATCCGCGATAGAGCCAGCGCCTGCGCCTGCCGCGCCACCAGCCGCCGTGGCGACAAGCGGTGCCGCATCACCGCAGATCGCACGCGCCAATCCTGTGGTCGTTCCACCCCAGCCACTGGTAACACCAGCGCCAGCGCCCAGCCCGATCGGTCCGCCTGAATCGCTATCGGCCGTGACGACGACGAATGATTCCCCCGCCGTTGTTCAAGCCAGACCGGCTGAAGAACCGGCGGCGACCGACGCGCCATCGCCGCCAGTCCCTTCGCGCCCAAAGCCGGTAGCGAGCGATGAATCGGTACTGGCGCGGATCATCTCGACCATCGGCGTTCCTGCCGCCGAGCTTGAGGTTGCGCCGGTCAAGCCCGTGGCTTCGCCATCGGCGGGTGCGCTTGCCGCGCCAATCGACACAAAGGCAGCTGCGAAGAAGGCGTTGGCTGATAAAGCGGCAGCCGAGAAGAAGATCGCTGACAAGAAACTGGCCGATGAAAAGGCCGCCAAGGCAAAGGCGCTGAAGGCAGATCCCCCGCGGATATGGGTGCAGGTGGCTGGCGGCTCCAGCGTCCGCGATTTACCGAAGGAATGGGCGCGGCTACGCGCCAAGGCATCGGCGGCGTTTCAATCGCGATCACCCTATACAACGCCGCTGCGCTTCACGAATCGCTTGCTGACCGGTCCTTTCAAGTCGGAGGATGAAGCGCAGAGCTTCGTCAACCAGATCGCCCGGTTCGGCTTGACCGGCTTCGTCTTCAACAGCGAGGCCGGGCAAAAGATCGACAAGTTGCCCGCCAAGTGAGCGTCCATGCGCCCTGGGCATCATACCCAGCGCGCAGCCGAGGCCGTCTTCACGAAGAACAAAACGCGATCGTTCCACATGCGCCGCGGGGCCCGCGCGATGCATTCCAGCGCGATCGGGATCGGATCATCCATTCGATCAGCTTTCGCCGCCTGCGCCACAAGACCCAGGTGTTCATGGCCCCTGATGGCGATCATTTCCGCGTCCGGCTGACGCACAGCCTTGAGGTGGCCCAGATCGGCCGCGTGATTGCTCGGGCGCTGGGGCTGAACGAGGACCTGACCGAGGCGCTGTGCCTGGCGCACGATATTGGTCACCCGCCCTTCGGCCATGCCGGGGAAACGGCGCTGACCACCGCGCTCGCCGAGCAGGGCGGGTTTGAGCATAATGGTCATACGTTGCGCGTGTTGATGGAGATTGAGGCGCCCTACCCGCGCTGGTCTGGCCTGAACCTGACCTGGGAAATGCTCGAGGGGCTGGCCAAACATAATGGCCCAATTGATGCGCCGGGCTGGGCGCTGGCGCAGGCCGATGCCTGCTTCCCGCTCGATCTGGGGCAATGGCCATCGCTGGAGGCGCAGGTCGCGGCGATTGCCGACGATATCGCCTATGACAATCACGATATCGATGATGGCCTGCGCGCCGGGTTGCTGACGCTCGATCAGGTGCTCGAGGTGCCGATGGTCGGGCGCATCTGGGATGCCGTCCGCGCGCGGTTCAGCGATGTGCCAGCCGAGCGCCTGGTCGGTGAGCTGATCCGTACACAGATTGGTGAGATGGTGACCGATCTGATTGCGGAGACGCGTCGCCGGATTGCGGCATCGGGCGTGGGATCGGCCGACGATGTGCGGGCAGCGGGAGAGTGTCTGGTCGGTTTTTCGCCCGCGATGCGCGATGATGAGCGCGCGCTTAAGCGATTCATGTATGCAAGTCTGTACCATCATCCGAACCAGCGGGCGGCGGCGCGGATTGCAGAGGGGATCGTCAGCGGGCTGTTCGCTGCCTATCACGCCGATGCTTCGCTAATGACGGCTGACTGGGCAGCGCGCTTGCCCGATGCGGAACCGCACCGCAGCCGCCACATCGCCGATTTCATCGCCGGGATGACTGATCGATACGCGATTACGCGGTACAAACAGGCCGTCGGCCCGATTGATCTGCCCGAAGGGTTCTAGCTTCTGGCGCGTAAAGCCTTTCAAAAGGTAGCCCTTATCTGGTGCACCTGTGATCGGAGACCGGCTCATGTCTGCGCCCAGCATCGCGCTCAACCGTTTTGGCCTTGGGGCCCGGCCTGACGAGGCACCGCCGGGTGCCAGCGCGAGCGCAGCGCAAGCCTGGCTGACAGCGCAATTCACCCGGTTCGATCCGCGCCCAGCGCCGATCGCCGCGCTGCCGGGTCGGCAGGTGATTGCGGGGCAGCTCGCCGATTATCTCGCCGGGCCGCGCCCGATGGGCAATAATGCGATGCGCACGCCAACCGCCGCATCCCCCATGGCGGAGGCTGGCCCCGACATGGCCGGGGCGATGGCAGCGATGCGCCCCGGTGCGGCTGAAAGCCCCGATGAGCCCGAGCCAATCAAGCGCGCGCGGATGTTTTTGCGCACGCAGGGGCGCGAAAACTATGTTGGTTGTGTCGGCGCGCGCGCCAATGCCGCCCTCCTATCGCCTGCGCCCTTCATCGAACGCATGGTTCATTTCTGGGCCAATCATTTTGCGATATCGGCGGACAAGCTGACGGTCATCGGGCTGGGCGGTTATCTGGAACTTGAGGCGATCCGGCCGCATGTGCTCGGCCGGTTTGGCGATATGCTGAACGCGGTGGAGCGGCATCCGGCGATGCTGCTCTATCTCGATCAGGCCCAATCGATTGGCCCTGCGAGCCCGATTGGTGCCCGCATCGCGGAACGCGGCCAACGCAAGGTTGGAATCAACGAGAATCTCGCGCGCGAAATCATGGAATTGCACACGCTCGGGGTTCGTACGGGCTATGCACAGGCCGATGTTACTGAATTTGCCCGGGCAATGACGGGGTGGACGGTTGCCGGCATCAATCGCGGGCCGATCGCGCGTTTTGCTGGTGCGAACGGCGCGCCGGGCGATTTCGCCTTTGCAGCGGCGCTCCATGAACCGGGCACCCGGACCATCATGGGCAAAACCTATCCGCAACAGGGCGAAGCACAGGCACAGGCCGTGCTCAACGACCTGGCAATGCACCCGGCGACGGCGCAGCATATTGCCACCAAGCTTGCCCGGCATTTTGCCGGCGATACGCCACCCGCAACGTTGGTTGCGCGCCTGAAGGATGCCTTTCTGAAATCCGGCGGTGACCTGCCAACGCTGTATCGCACGTTGATTGCTGCACCCGAGTTATGGGGAGATGCGCCCACCAAATTCCGATCGCCCTGGGAATGGTCGATCGCGTCACTCCGCGCAATTGGCGCGCGCGATGTACCAGCGCTGCAAGTGACGGGGCTGACCAATCAGCTTGGCCAGCCGACCTGGCGGCCTGGTTCACCGGCCGGGTTCGATGATGTGACGGCAACCTGGGCGGGGGCAGATGCCATCATGCGCCGGGTTGAGGCGGCCGAACGCTTTGCCGCCCGCACCGGCGGCACCGTCGATGCGCGGGTGCTCGCCCCCAAATTATTCCCCGGCGCGCTCAGTAGCGCGACCCAGGCCGCGCTCGCCAATGCTGACAGTCCGGGCCAGGCGCTTGCTCTGCTGCTCGTCGCCCCCGAATTCCTGCGGAGATAATGCCATGATCGATCGCCGTTTCTTCATCGCAGGTGGGGCCGCCAGTGCCGCAGCTTTGGGCTTTGCGCCCCGGCTCGTTTTCGCCAAGGCCGCCACGAACAAACGGTTCGTGTTCATCATTCAGCGCGGCGCTGCCGACGGGTTGGGGACGATCGCCCCTGTCGGCGATCCCGCCTTTGTGCCGGCACGCGGCGTGCTGGCGGCGGATTTTGCGGGCGTGCCAAAGCTCGATTCGATGTTTGCGCTTCACCCCAATCTCAAAACGGTTGGCGCGCTCTATGCCCAGAAACAGGCATTGTTCGCGCATGCCATCGCTTCGCCTTATCGCGATCGTTCGCATTTTGACGGGCAGAATGTGCTCGAGACGGGTGGGGCAGGGGCGTATCAGGTCAAGGACGGGTGGCTGAACCGGCTGCTCGGGTTGCTGCCTGCCGAAGCCGCCAAGGCAATGGCGGTATCGATTACCGTGCCGGCGGCGCTGCGCGGCGCCAATGAGGTGTCGAGCTATGCCCCGTCGGCCTTGCCGCAGGCGAGCGATGACCTGATGCAACGTGTCGCCATGCTTTATGAGGGCGATGCGCAGCTCCATGCGCTGTGGAGCGATGCAATGGGTACGCGCGCACTGACCGGCGATATGGGGGCGGACGGCCCGCAGAACGGTGTGCGCAATGCGGCCGCAACCGGCGCGCTTGCGGCAAAGCTGCTCGTGCCAACCGATGGCGCCCGGATCGCCATGATCGAAACTGGCGGCTGGGATACCCATGCGCAGCAGCGGGGGCGGCTGGGGCAGCAACTTGGCGGGCTCGATGCGATGATCGCGGCGCTGAAGGAAGGATTGGGCCCGCTTTGGGCGGATACGATGGTGCTGGTCGCTACCGAGTTTGGTCGCACGGTGGCACTGAACGGTACCGGCGGCACCGATCACGGCACGGCTTCGTCGGCGATGCTGCTCGGCGGCGCGGTGAAGGGCGGCCGCGTGATCGCTGATTGGCCGGGGCTTGCCGCATCGGCGCTGTACGAGGGCCGCGACCTGAAACCCACCCTGCCGCTTGATGCATTTATCGGCGGCGCCGTAGCGGGGCATTTCGGGCTCGATCCGGCGCGGGCGATGCCCGCGTTGTTCCCCGCCACGCGTGGAACGGCGATTGCCGGGCTGGTTTAGCCTATTGCACCCTTGGCGGCGGATTTTTGCCGAGTTCGATGATCAGGCTCGTTAGCAGATACAGGCGCGGGGTGAGCGAGTTGAGGTCCAGAAACTCGCCCTCAGTATGCGATCCGGTGCCGACTGGGCCAAGCCCATCGAGGGCGGGCACGCCGGCTTCGTGCGACAGGGCGGATTCAGATGCGCCGCCATTGCCGCTATGGACCAACGTCATGCCCGCTGCGGCGTAGATCCGATCAGCCAATGCTGCCAGCGCATCGGTTGAGGCGTTGGTGGGCAGCGGGGGAAAGCTCGCTTCGTGGCTCACGGTGACCTTGGTGTCGGGGATAATCCGGTTTTGCGCGTTGGTCTGCAGAATGGCATCGACCTCCTCACCCTGCTTCTTTTCCCGAATCCGTACATTGAGCGTTGCCGAGGCATCCTCAGGAATGATGTTGTAGCGCGATCCGGCATTCATCAGGGTGAGATTGACGGTCACGCCCTGGCCAAACTTTGGCAAGCTATCGGCGAGCTGGAGCTGGTGGATGAGTTCCAGTGCGGCATTGCGGCCTTCCTGGGGCGCGACACCGGCGTGCGAGGGGCGGCCCTTCACATCGATTTTGAATGAGGTGCTGCCCTTGCGCCAAACGGTTAGTGCATCGGGCAGATCGCCGGGTTCGAGGTTGAGTTCGACATCGGCGTCCTTCAGCAGCCGGTCGATCAGCTTGCGCGTGCCGGGCGAGCCACGTTCCTCGGATGTTTCGGACAGGAAAGTGATCTGCGCATAACCGCGCTGGCCAAGTTGTTTCAGCAGCTTCAGCGCAAAGATGCCCTCGATCACACCGCCCTTTTCGTCGATCACGCCGGGGCCGTAAGCGCGGGTGCCCTCGATCCGGAACGGGCGTTTGGCGGCGGTGCCGGGTTCGAACACGGTATCGGTATGGCAGATGATCAGGATGCGGCCCTTACCGGTGCCCTTCAATGTGCCGACGACATTGTCGGGCAGGGTAGGCAGTTCGGCGGGGATGAGTTCGACCGTCATGCCAAGTGCGCGCAATTCCGCCGCAACGAATTCGGACGCCTTTTGCCCGCTCACCTTGTCTCCCGTGCCCGAATCGATGTTGACCAGCTTTTCGAGCATCGCGAGCTGATCGGCGCGCGCAGCGGCGGCGGCTTTCCATACCGGGCCACGTTGGGCGGCCGGGGCGGCGACGGCAGGCGTCGCGGCCAGTACGAGGGAGGTCAGCAGGGCTTGGCGAATGAGGCGCAATTGATGGCTCCCGACGAGAATTTCTCGCAGCCTATGGAAAAGCCGTGCCCGACGCCACACTTTGCGCTGCTGCCCGCATCCGCTAAGGCGCGGCTCCACTCATTATTCGGACCTGCCATGACGTTGTACCACCGGTTCGCCGCGCATATCGATGCTGCCCTTGATGCGCTGGTCGCATCGGGCGATTTGCCGGACGGGCTCGATCGGCGAAACGTGACGGTTGAGCCGCCGCGGGACACCAGCCATGGCGATCTCGCCACCAATGCCGCGATGGTGCTGGCCAAGCCTGCCGCTACCAATCCACGTGCGCTGGCGGACAAGATCGCCGCGCTGCTCGGTGCGCTGCCTGAGGTGGCGAGTGTTGCTGTGGCCGGGCCCGGTTTTATCAACATGACGCTGACCGAGGCGACGTGGCGCGACGAACTGTCCGCAATTCGCTTGCAGGGCGATGCCTATGGCCGCGCCGCGCCCGCCAGCAAGCCGGTGGTCAATGTGGAATATGTCTCCGCCAACCCGACCGGGCCGATGCATATGGGGCATTGCCGCGGCGCGGTGGTAGGCGATGCATTGGCGGCGTTGCTCGAGTTTTCGGGCCAGACGGTGATCCGCGAATATTATGTCAACGATGCTGGTGGGCAGGTCGATACGCTCGCGCGGTCAGCGCATCTGCGGTACCGCGAGGCGCTGGGTGCCGACATTGGCGAGATTCCGGAAGGCCTTTATCCGGGCGATTATCTCATCCCGGTGGGGCAGGCGCTTGCCGCCCAATATGGCGATCGGTTTGCCGATGCGCCCGAGGATAATTGGCTGGTGCTGTTCCGGCAGCAGGCGGTGGCGGCGATGCTGGTGCTGATCAAGGGCGATCTCGCCAAGCTGGGCATTCATCACGACATCTTCGCCTCCGAGGCTGAATTGCAGGCAGCGGGCAAGCCCGAGGCGGCTGAGGCCGAATTGCGCGCGCGTGATCTGATCTATGATGGCGTTCTCGAAGCCCCGAAGGGAGAGACCCCGGATGATTGGGAACCCGTTGTCCTGCCGCTGTTCCGCTCGACGCAGTTCGGTGATGATCAGGATCGCCCGATCCGCAAATCGACCGGGCAATGGACCTATTTCGGCGCCGATCTCGCTTATCATTATCAGAAAACGCAAACCGCCGATGAGCTGATCGATATTTGGGGTGCGGATCATGCCGGCACCGTCAAGCGGATCGTCGCGGCGGTGAACGCGCTGACGCATGGGCAGAAAAAGTTCGACGTGAAGCTTGTCCAGATGGTGCGGCTGCTTCGGGCAGGCGAACTTGTCAAAATGTCCAAGCGTTCGGGGAATTTCGTCACGCTGGCCGAGGTGGTCGACGAAGTCGGCAAGGATGTCGTTCGCTTCACGATGCTGACGCGCAAGGCCGATGCGCAGATGGATTTCGATTTTGCCAAGGTTGTTGAGGCGTCGAAGGACAATCCGGTTTTCTATGTGCAGTATGCGCACGCCCGAATCGCGTCGCTCCATCGGCGCGCCGAAGAGGCTGGAATCACGTGCGAATCAGTCGATCTGTCCCAACTTGATACAGAAGAGCTGGCATTGGTGAAATTTGCCGCACAGTTCCCGCGCATCGTTGAAACGGCGGCGCTGGCGCGTGAGCCGCACCGGATCGCATTTTATCTCTATGATCTTGCAGCGCTTTTTCACGCGGCCTGGAATGTTGGTAACGATCGGCCCGATCGCCGTTTCCTGATTTTGGATAACGCGCCGCTTACCTGTGCGCGACTTTTCCTCGCCGATGCGATAGGGCAAATATTGCGCAGCGGTTTGGGCATCATGGGTGTCGAGGCTGTTCAGGAGATGAATTGATGGCGACCGCCGGTGAGTATGAAATTCGCGACGAGGACCGCCTTCCCTGGCTGGAAACCGTTGACGAGGATTACAGCGATGGCCCGTCGATCGTCCGGATCGGGCTGCTCGTATTACTCGGCCTCGCCATCATTGCGGGCGCAATTTACGGCATTTATTGGTATCAGCATAATCAGGCCGAAAAAGGCACCGGCGAGCTGATTGCGGCGGTGGAGGGTGATTACAAGGTCAAGCCCGACACGCCCGGCGGCATGACCGTGGAAGGCGAAGGCGATACGGCCTTTGCGACCAGCGAAGGCAAGGACGGCGGCAATGCGTCGATCGATCTGAAGGCCGTGCCGGAGGCGCCTGTTGCCGCTGCACCGGCTGCGACCGCAACTCCCAAGGGCAAGACCGGGTCGGCCATGGTGCCGCCGTCGAGCGGCGTGCTGACGGCGCCGGCACCCGGGGCGCTGCCAATGGCAAAGCCCGTCGCGGCTGGTACATCGGGCGGCGCGCTGGTTCAGCTCGGGTCTTTCCCGGACGAGGCATCGGCCAATACGTCCTGGGCGCGGCTTGCCAAGCGGTTCAGCTATCTGGGGCCGCTCGGTAAATCGGTGCAGTCGGCCGAGGTGAAAGGCCGTACGGTTTACCGGCTGCGCGTGAATGCCGGCAGTGCGACCCAGGCCGGGGAACTTTGCGCCAAGCTGCAACTCGCCGGAGAGGCTTGTTTCGTCGCGCGCAACTAGGCTAGCGCCTGTGCCATGAAACCAGTGATCTTCGGGCTGTCCGGGCCGTCCCTGACCGCCGACGAGCGGGCATTTTTTGCCGATGCCGATCCGTGCGGCTACATCCTGTTCAAGCGCAACGTTGAGACGCGAGCGCAATTGCGCGCCCTGACACACTCGCTTCGCGCGCTTTCCGGGCGAAGCGATGTCCCGATCCTGATTGACCAGGAAGGCGGGCGTGTAGCGCGAATGGGGCCGCCCGAATGGCCTGCCTCACCTGCGGGGCCTGCATTCGACGCGCTGTATGAGATGGCACCAATATCGGCGATTGAGGCCGCGCGCGCCAATGCGATGGCGGTCGGACTGATGCTTGCCGAGGTGGGGATCAACGTCGATTGCTGGCCGCTGCTCGATGTTTGCCAGCCTGACACCACGCCGGCGATTGCCACGCGCGCTTATGGCAGTGAGCCGATGCGCGTCGCCGCAATGGGCCGCGCGATCATCGAAGGGCTAAGGCTGGCGGGGGTGGTTGGCGTTGTAAAGCACATGCCCGGCCATGGCCGCGCGATCGTCGATACGCATTACCATTTGCCAACGGTGACGGCGACCGAAGCCGAACTCGAGATTGATCTCGAGCCATTTCGCGCCCTCAACACTGCGCCGATGGGGATGACATCGCATATCGTGTTCGAAGCATGGGACCGCGATCGACCGGCAACGCTCTCACCGATTATCATCAACGATATCATCCGGCAGCGGATCGGCTTTGACGGGCTGTTGATGACCGATGATATCGACATGAAGGCGCTATCGGGCACCGCAGGCGAAAAGGCGGCGGGTGCGCTGGCGGCGGGATGCGACTTGGTGCTCGATTGTTGGGCGCGGATGGAAGAAATGGTCGAGATCGCCAGCCTGGTCGGTGATATGCCGGCTGCGTCGCGCGACCGGCTTGATCGGGCGATGGCGACGGTGGCGGGAACGACGCCACAGGGCGATATCGCCGAGTTCATCGCCAAGCGGGACAGTCTGCTCGCACTGGCTTGAGGCCGCGCGATATCGAGAATAATTGAAGCCCTTCATCACATGATGTGCGCCCGCGAAGGCGAGAGCCCAGTCCTGGTCCCTGCCTTTGCGGGGACTCAATGTTGCGAAAAACCAAGAATGTCAGTGACGCTTGACATTAGCGCGTTGTAAGGTGTACATGACTGAATGTAAGGATATCATGTCCTTGCAGGTCATGGAGTTCATGATGGACGGGGCATTTATTGTGTCGCTGATCACCGCCGCATTGGCGCTGGTGGGGATTATCGGCATTATCGGCGGCGCGTCGTTTCGAAATCGCCGCGCAGGACCGCGCATGTTCCGCACCGGATCGATCGCAATGGCCGGCGCCGGGCTGGTCGCGATCATCGCCAGCCTGATCGGTATCGTTGCGACGGATCAATTGTTCGGCGGCATCATGATGCTGATTTTCGGCACCGCCGTCTCGCTGCCAAAGGTGATTGGCACGAGCACAGGTGGTGCCCCTACGCCCGCCAGCTGACCTTCGCTGGCGGCAGCGGTACGCATGGTGCTTGTCCCCACCGGTTAAATGGTCCTAACCCATCGGTTTGCACCGGGTGATGGTCATCCGGTCGATGCCAAAGAGCCGATGACGACCGAGCCTGACCTGCTGATGCCCCCGGATTCGCCCGAGATCGATGTACTGACCGTCGATATCGACGGTTGGGAAGGCCCGCTCGATTTGCTGCTGGCGCTTGCGCGGACCCAAAAGGTCGATTTGCGCGCGCTGTCGATCTTGGCGCTGGTCGATCAGTATCTGGCCTATGTCGATCAGGCACGTTCGCTGAAGCTGGAACTGGCGGCCGATTATCTCGTGATGGCGGCCTGGCTTGCCTATCTCAAATCAGCGCTGCTGCTACCGCGCGATCCGGAGGTAGAGCCGAGTCCCGAGGAATTGGCGCTTCGGCTGCAATTGCGGCTCGAAAGGCTGAATGCGATGCGCGAGGCGGGCGCGCGATTACTCGCACGCGATCGGCTAGGGCGCGATGTGTTCGCGCGCGGCGCCCCTGAAGGGTTGCGGACGGTGCGCAAGGCGGTGTGGCAGGCCGAAATCTATGATCTGATCGCGGCCTATGGTCGGGTGAGTGCACGCACGCGGCCGGTCATGCACATTGTCGCCAACCGCCCGGTGATGACCTTGGAGGCGGCGCTGGAGCGGGTCGCGCGGTTGCTGGGCCAGCAGATCGAGTGGACGACGATCGAAGCGTTCCTCCCGCCCCAGGCCGATGGTCTGTTCCGCAAATCGGCGCTGGCGTCGAGTTTTCTGGCGGCGCTTGAGCTGGCGCGTCAGGGCCGGGTGGAGCTCCAACAGAAATCCGCCTTCGCACCACTTTATCTGCGGCGACCGGCATGAAGGCACCCGATGATTTTGTTCGTGCGGTCGAGGCGGTGTTGTTTGCCGCCGACACGGCGATGACCATCGACCAGATCCGTGCCCATATCGGCGAGGAGGCCCATCCGGCCAATATCCGGATGGCGCTGGCGGAGATCGAGGCCGATTATGCCGGGCGCGGGATCGGTGTGGTGCGCCGGGGCGAGCGGTGGCAGTTCCAGACCGCGCCGGACATGGCGCACCTGCTGCGCCGCGATCGCGACGAGCCGCGCAAGCTGAGCCGCGCCGCGATCGAGACGCTGGCGATCATCGCCTATCACGAGCCGGTTACCCGCGCGGAGATCGAGGCCATTCGCGGCGTGCAAATCTCCAAGGGAACGATCGACGTGCTGATGGAGGCGGGCTGGGTGCGGCCTGCGGGGCGAAGGGAAGTGCCCGGCCGCCCGTTGACCTATGCAACCACGCCCGATTTCCTTGTCCATTTCGGGCTAGCGAGCAGGCGCGATTTGCCGGGACTTGAGGATTTGCGCGCTGCGGGGCTGCTCGATCCGGTCGATCTTGCGCTTGAGCAAGGGGGCGATCAGCTGGGCGATCAGCTTGATTTGGCAATCGACGCGGCGGAGGTGGCAAATAGCGACGAAGAGGCCTATCTACTGGGCCATCCTGAAGGAGACGCGTAATGGGTAGTTTCAGCTTGGGCCATTGGCTGGTGTTCGGCGTGATCGCGATCCTGGTTCTTGGCGGTGGCCGTTTTTCGAACATGATGGGTGACGTTGCCAAAGGCATCAAGAATTTCAAAAAGGGCATGGCTGAAGATGACAGCGTCAAGCCTGAAGCGAGCCGGATCGATGCCAAGCGCGAGCCCGATGTCGTGCTCGACCCTGTCGCCGAACGCGCGCGCGACGATCGCTGATCGCCCGCGCGCGCCAGCCCGAACCTGTCGTTACCGGGTCTGATTGATGTTTGACGTAGCCCCATCGGAGCTGCTGCTGTTGGCGATTGTCGCGCTGGTAGTGATCGGCCCCAAGGACTTGCCAAAGGCAATGCGCTTTGTCGGCCAATGGGTCGCCAAGGCACGCGGGGTAATGGGGCAGTTCCGCGCCGGGTTCGACACCATGGTGCGCGAGGCCGAACTGAAGGAAATGGAAGAGCGCTGGGCGGCTGAGAATGCGCGGATCATGCGTGAGTATCCACCGGCCGTGCAGCAAGCGCTGCCCGATACCGTACATACAACGCCCGATCTGGATGGGGAGGGCGAACCAGTGATGACCGCCGCGCCAGTCCTTCACACGCCCACACCGCCGGTGCTGACCGATGACGAGATCGCCGCTGCCGAGGGCGTGCCCGCGATCGCGCCGGTGCCGCCGGCCGCCACGCCTAACGGCGCTACCGCATGACCACCGACACCGTCGACGAAATCGATCAGTCGCGCGCGCCCCTGCTCGATCACTTGATCGAGCTGCGCCGACGTTTGATCTACTGCGCGATCGCGGTCGCGCTGGCGTTTGGCGTGTGCTTCTATTTTTCCGACATTATCTTCGGCTTCCTGCTCCAGCCGCTGCTGCGGGCGGGGCAGAACCGCGTCGTCTACACCCAGCTGTTCGAGGCGTTTTTCGTTCAGATCAAGGTGGCGTTTTTCGCGGCGACGATGGTGTCATTCCCGGTGATCGCCAACCAGCTGTGGCAGTTCGTCGCGCCTGGGCTGTACCGCCAGGAAAAGCGCGCATTGCTGCCCTTCCTGCTGGCGACACCGGTGCTGTTCACGCTGGGCGCGGCAATGGCCTATTATATCGCGGTGCCGATGGCGTTGCACTTCCTGCTCGGTTTCCAGGGCAGCATCGGCGGCGTGGAACGCGAGGCCTTGCCAGCAATCGACAATTACCTGTCGTTCATCATGCAATTTCTGTTCGGCTTTGGCCTGTCATTCCTGCTGCCCGTGCTGCTGATGCTGCTTGAGCGTGCCGGGATCGTGACCCGCAAACAGCTCATCTCGGCGCGGCGCTATGCGATTGTGGCGGCGGTCGGGATTGCGGCGGTGCTGACGCCGCCTGATATCGGATCGCAGCTGTTGCTCGCGATTCCGCTGATCATTCTCTACGAAATCGCGATTATCGGCATCTGGATCACCGAAAAGCGACGTAAGCCGGTTGAAGCCGCAGCCGAGTGATTGGCACGATTGCGGCGCCTTGTCCGCAACCAATTCCAAACCACAACATCCTGAAATGATAAGACCCGGACACGCTGCCGAGGGGGGGGAGGGCTGGCGCATCCGGGTCTAGGTCTTGGATAGCGAGAGCGGGGGGGCTTTTAATCGCTATCCGAATATAAAAACGCCCTTTGTAATTACTGGTTCCACGCCCCTTGGAAAAAAATCATTTGATCGGATCCGTGGGCGGCGATGGTGCAAATCAGTCCCTGCCCGTGGTGGCAATCGGGATCTCATAAGCACCCACAAGCGGATCGTGGTGCAGCTTGGCGCGCAGTTGGCGAGAAAGGCCCTCGATCACCCGGCCATAGCGCTCGCTGAGCTCGGCACGCAGCAAATCGCTGTCGACCAACGCTGGTGAACTGATCCGCAGGATCGCACTGGACAGGCTCGGCGACGTTTCATTGTCGCCGGAAGCTGATCCGGTCGGTTTCAACGAAATCCGGATTGCGGCATCGTGCTGCACCATCATGGCCAGCTCGACGATCTCGGTGATCAGGAAGGCAATTGCCGTCGCGACATCCTGGTTGGATAGACAGCTATCCAGATCGAGCGTGATCGACAATCCAGTGCGTTCGGGCGACGTGGCGCGAATGTTCGATGCAAGATCACCGATCACCGATCGCAAGCCAAGGCCGCGCGTTTCTTCGAGTTCGGCAAAATGATTGCGGTGGACAACCGCAAGCGCATCAACCCGGCGCTGGATCGCAGCATAGGCCGATGTCGCTTCCTTGCTGCGGGCGCCGCGGGCGTGAAAATTGATCAGGCTGGAGATCACCTGCAGGTTGTTCTTGACACGGTGGTGCACCTCCCGAGTCAATTTGGTCTGGCGCACCAGCCCCTCGGCAAGCCCGGCTTCATGGGCAACGACGGTGCGGCTGATGGTGCGAAAGGTTTCGCCCAGCGCGCGGATCTCCTCCGCCGGTATCGATCGTGCACGCCCCAGATCGATGACTTCGCCGGGTTGATAGCTGGCGACCAGCGACCGCAATTCGCGCAGCGGCCTGATCAACAGGCGATCGACAACGAACCAGCCGATCCCGGCAGCGGCTGCCCACATCAGCAGCGGCAGCACCATGGCGATCACCAGCGCCGAACTGATCGGCGCACTGCGCAGTGTCGTTTCAAAAGTCAGCCCGCCAATGCCCAGTGGCAGGCCAACCACTTCGGTACGATCGAACGGCGTGATGCTCGGCAATTCCTGCAAGGCAAGGCGTTGCCGACCGAGCACAAGAGTGGCCGCATAGGGCTGCATGAACCCCTCCGGACGCGCGACATCGGCCAGCATCATCACGGGGAAAAAGACCTTCGCGGTCAATTTTCTGCTGGGGGCGGTGATCGCCATGGCAAGCCCCACCTTTGGCTCCAATGCCGCAGCAATTGGGCCTGGTTCGTCAGGCGGCGCAATAACGATCGGGCCGGGCACCGTGCTGCCGCAGATAACCTGCCCAGCCCGGTCGATGATCGAAAACCGAACGCCGGTCGCAAGTTGATCGGCAAACACACCTTGGGCGCGCGCGCAGCTGGGGGAATTGCTGCCGTCGTCATCAAGCGCGTTCAGGGCGACACGCAGCGCGGTCATATCGCCGACCAGCTCAATGTTCAGCGCGCTCGCGCTTTCATTGGCCGCCAGTCGCGCGCGGGATGCGACTTCGGCATCGGCGACGTGCGTCGTCTGGCGGGTCGCAAACAGTGCGATCAAGGCGAGCGGCAGCAGTGCCGCGCTCAATATCAGGAATAGTTTCGCGCCCGTCGGCATTCGCGACAACGCGGCATTCCATCGCCGCGTGTCGGGCACCTCAACGCTTGGGCCATCCATTACCGGTGTTATTCAAGCTTGCCCAACAGATCGAGCATTTCTTGCGGAATCTGCTCGTCAATCGTCCGTTGATAGACGGTGCGCAGGGCCTGGCCCATCGGCTGATCGTCGCCGCGTGGTTTCGCCGTACGTTTGGGGGACGCTTTCTTCGGCGTGGTACGATCAGAATTCAACGAAATCCCCCTAAAACAATAATATACGGGTTCAAGCGGTGGTAGCGTACACGGCGGGGTGCTTTTTTGCGTGCCACTGCCAACCGGTGATGAAACCAAATAGCCGCTCGATTGTTCCGCCTGCGATGCAAAAACACAAATCTATTTTGTCGGGGTTGCGTTACACTTTTTTTCAGCCAGGCTGCTGCCAGCATTTGGGGGGCACGCCGCAGAGGAGAATTCGCCGATCATGTCGCTTGGACAACAGCTTGCGCCGCACCTCCCGTTCCTTCGCCGCTATGCCCGCGCTCTCACCGGCAGCCAATCGCACGGCGATCATTATGTCCGTGCTTCGCTTGAAGCGATCGTGGCGGCGCCATCGGAGTTTCCAAAAGACGTCGATCCCCGGCTTGGTCTCTACCGCACTTTTCAAGTGATCTGGGCATCGACAAATGCCGATTTGAGCGGCGAAAGTGAAACCGTTATCGGCAGCGATGATGAAAGCATTGCCCGGGCACGGCTGGCGCGGATGACGCCGCTGTCGCGTCAGGCGCTGCTGCTGACGGCGATGGAGGGCTTCACCCCCGAAGATACCGGCTATCTGATCGATGTTCCGGCCGACGAGGTTGAAACCTTGGTCGACGGCGCGCTCGCCGAGATCGAAAAACAAACGCGCGCGCGTGTGCTGATTGTCGAGGACGAGCCAATCATCGCGATGGACATCGAATCGATCGTGCGGGATCTTGGCCATGATGTCACCGGGGTTGCGGTGACCCGCGACGAGGCCGTGGCGCTGGCAATGGAGGATCGGCCCGGGCTGGTGCTCGCCGATATTCAGCTCGCCGATGACAGTTCGGGGATTGATGCGGTGAAGGACATTCTCGCGCAATTCTCGGTACCGGTGATCTTCATCACGGCGTTCCCCGAACGGCTGCTGACCGGCGAACGGCCTGAACCGACCTTCCTGATTACCAAGCCGTTTCAACGATCGACCGTGAAGGCGGCAATCGCGCAAGCGTTGTTCTTCGACGAAGCAACGGTGCCGACCAGCTGATCAAGATTTAAACGATACGGACCCAAAACGGCTTTGGTGGGTTGAACCACCATGACCGAGCCAGAAACCCCGATCCATATCAGCGAAGAGGATGCGCGTGCTGGTGCTACGCCACACGTCGTCCGCTATGTGCTGGCCATCTCCATGGCGCTCATCATTATCATTTTTGCCGTGATGTTCATGGGTTGAGGGAGGGGGTTGGGGATGAAGCTTTACCGTGACCCAGGTGGCCGCTGTGCCCGGAATAAGCCCCCGGTTTGGTTCGGCATGCACTTTAAATTGATCGGAGCCGCATGAGCGCGCCAGACGACATTGATGATGATCTGCCCGAAGCGCCGCCTGAGGCGCGGGTGCCACTGTCCGATGCTGAGTTCAAGGCACAGCTGGCCCAGGTGATTCCGCATTTGCGCGCTTTCGGGCGTTCCGTGTCGGGCAGTCGGGATCTGGCTGATGATCTGGTGCAGGAAACGTTGATGAAAGCCTGGGCGGCGCGCCAGCGCTTTCAGGCCGGCACCAATATGCGCGCCTGGACCTTCATCATCCTGCGCAACCTGTACCTATCCCAGATGCGCCGATCGCGCTTTCGCGGCGAATGGGATGATCTGGTCGCCGATCGTATTCTTGCAGCGCCCGCCGGGCAGGACAAACAGGTTGAGTTGGGCGATATGCAGCGGGCGCTGCTCCACTTGCCGCAACCGCAGCGCGAAGCGCTGATTCTGGTTGGTGCAGGCGGCTTTGCCTATGAAGAGGCGGCTGAGATTTGCGGTGTGGCGGTCGGCACGATCAAGAGCCGCGTTGCGCGCGGCCGCGTTGCGCTCGAAACGCTTCTCACTGATGGATCGCTGCCATCGCGCCGCACGCACACCAACCCACCAGGCCGCTCAGTGCTTGAGGTGTTGATGAACGATGTCGAAGAACTTAGCCGCGACCGTGGGGCGGCATCGGACTGACCGAATGTGTAGCGCCGAACAATGGAACGCTTGCCTATTCCGTCGCGTTCTGCGTGCCCGGGTGCCGATCGAGCTGCGCCAGCAATGCGCTCATCTCACTTGGCACCTCATGCGACATCACGCGCGTATAGGCATTGCTGAGCGCCGATCCGATCGCATCATGACGGCGTGGAACCCCAACCGAAAACTCGGTCGGCGCCCGCGGCTCCCTGGGTAAAGATGACTTGTTGAACATAACCTGTATAACGGTCAGTCATCGGTTTTGTTGCCATGAATGGTGACATGCGAGTATGATTAAATACCGAAGAGTTATCGGAATTCTCGATGAATGTCGGCAACTCAGCCCCCGAACGGTCATCGGCACTCATCTCGGCGGCGTTTAATCGGGCGCGCGATCATGCCCCCTTTCTGGCACATCTCATCGATCGTGAGCGCGATCTTGCGGCCGGCCTATCCGCCGGGATCCTGCCTGATGTTCAATCGATCCGCTTGAATGATCCCACCATGCCTGTCGGGCAAAGGCTGCGGATCGAGCGGCGTCGGCTGGCGCTGGTGGTGGCTGTGGGCGACCTGGCGGGGTGTTTCGACCTGACGGCGGTGACCAAGGCGCTGTCGGACTTTGCCGATTATGCGCTGGACGCCGCCATCCGCGCCGCGATCGCCGAGCGTACGCCTGAGGCGCCGATGTGTGGGTTTACCGCGATTGCGCTGGGCAAACAGGGTAGCCACGAACTCAATTACTCGTCTGACATTGATCCCATTTTGTTGTTCGATCCGGCGACCTTGCCCTGCCGTCCGCGTGAGGAACCCGATGATGCGGCGGTGCGGATCGGGCGACGTGTGATCGAACTGCTCCAAGCACGGGATGGCGACGGCTATGTGCTACGCGTCGACCTGCGGCTGCGTCCCTCGCCTGAAATTACGCCGATTGTGCTCCGGGTGGATGCGGCCATCGCTTATTATGAATCGCAGGCGCTGGCTTGGGAGCGCGCGGCGTACATTCGCGCGCGGGCGGCGGCGGGCGATTTGGCACTGGGGCGACGGTTTCTCGATGCGATAAAGCCTTTTGTGTGGCGGCGGACGCTCGATTTTGGCGCCATCGGGGAAATCAGGGGGATATCGCGGCGCATCCGCGATCACCATTCGCAGGGTCAGGTATTTGGGCCGGGTTATGACCTGAAGCGAGGGCGCGGCGGCATTCGCGAAGTAGAGTTTTTCGCGCAGATCCATCAGCTGATCCATGGCGGGCGTGATGCTTCCGTGCGCCCCGGCGCGACACGGATAGCGCTTGATCGGCTGGCGACTGGGGGATGGATCGATGCGGGGCAGGCCGCTGATCTTGCCGAGGCATATAGCTTGCTGAGGACGATCGAGCACCGCGTCCAGATGATCGATGATCGCCAGACCCACCAATTGCCGACCGGGGCCGCACTCGACTCGCTGGCACAATTGCACGGTCTTGCCGATGGCGATGCGCTGCTGGGACTGTTGCGACCCCATGTCGAGCGGGTGGGCGCGATTTATGACGGACTGGAGCCTGGCGATGCGCAGGCGCTATCGAGCGACGGAGAGGGATTGCTGTCGACACTGGCACGCGCAGGATTTGACGCGGAGGCGGCAAAAGTGGCGCGCGAGCGGATCGATAGCTGGCGATCAGGGGTATATCCGGCGTTGCGGAGCGGCGCGGCGCGTGCAGCGCTGGAGGCGGTGTTGACCGGACTGATCGACGCACTTGGCCAGTCACCCGATCCGGCTGGCGCGATCATCCGGCTCGATCACATCCTGGCGCGGTTATCGAGCGCCATCAATTTCTTCCGCTTGCTGGAGGCGCAACCGGCGCTGGCGCGGCTGCTCGGCGCGATCCTCAGCAACGCGCCGACCTTGGCCGATGCATTGGGGCGAAGGCCCGAGCTGCTCGACGGGCTGATCGATTCGACCGCACTCGATCCGGTCGGCACTGTTGAAACGCTGGCTGCGGAAATCGCCCCGCGGGTCGGCATGGATTATCAGGCGATGCTCGATCATGCCCGGCTGGTCGTGGGGGAGAAGCGGCTGGCGTTGGGCGCGCAGATCGTTGCCGGCGTGAGTGATCCGCTTGATGTGGCGGCGGGCTATGCGCGCGTCGCGGAGGCGGCAATCCAGGTGATTGTCAGGGCCACGAGAGATGATTTTGCGCGCCGCCATGGCCAGGTGCCGGGCAGCGAACTGGTGATACTGGCGCTGGGGCGGATGGGGGGCGGGGTGCTGACGCACGCGTCGGATCTCGATTTGATCTATCTTTTTACCGGCGACTACCTGGCCGAATCTGACGGAGAAAAATCTTTAGGCGCAGTTCTTTACTACAATCGGCTGGCACAACGTGTGAGTGCTGCGATGTCAGTACCGACCGCTGCCGGGCCGCTTTATGAGATCGATACCCGGTTGCGCCCGTCGGGGACCCAAGGGCCGCTGGTTGTCTCCACGACCGGGTTCGCCTTGTACCAACAGGAAAACGCCTGGACCTGGGAACATATGGCGCTCACGCGGGCGCGGCCGGTGTTTGGCTCAGCCGCCGCCCGTGCTGAAGTGGCGGCGACAATTGCGCGGGTGCTCGGCGGCGCCCGACCGCCGCGCGACATTATTGCTGATGGCGTCGCAATGCGGGCGGAGATGGCGGCGCACAAACCACCCGCCGGGCCGCTTGATGCCAAACTGCTGCCGGGCGGGCTCGTCGATCTCGAATTTACCGTCCACCTCGCGCAGCTCGTCCACCGCACCGGGTTTGACCCCGATCTTGGCCGCGCGATCGATTTGTTGATCGCCGCCGGTCTGCTGTCTCCCGCGATGCGCCCAGCGCATGATTTCCTAACCCGGTTGCTGGTAACGCTGCGGCTGGTGTCCCCCGACATGCAGCCACCGCCCCCGGCCACCCAGGCGCTCATCGTAAGAGCGATGGAGCTGACGGACTGGGCTGAACTGGTTGCGATTCTTGATTTGACGCGGCAGGACGTGCGCGAAAACTGGCAACGCATCAGCGAAAAGGCATGACGACGATGGCATTGAGCGAAGGCGAAAAACTCCCCGATATCGATCTGACGACGTCGAGCGGCGGCAAGGTCAATCTGCGCAGCTATATCGGCAAGCCGTTCGTGCTGTATTTCTATCCTAAGGACGACACGTCGGGCTGCACGCGTGAGGCGCAGGATTTCAGCCAGCATTTGAAGGAGTTTGAATCACTCGATACCGCTGTTCTCGGCGTATCGAAAGATTCACCGATCAAGCATCAGAAATTCATCGATAAATATGATTTGACGGTGCCGCTCGCGACCGATGAAAGCGGCGATGCCATGGAGACTTTTGGCGTCTGGGTCCAGAAGAGCATGTACGGCAAAACCTATATGGGGATCGACCGGTCGACCCTTCTGTTCGATGCCGAGGGCAAACTGGCGCGCAGCTGGCGGCGCGTGAAGGTCCCGGGCCATGCGATTGAGGTGCTTGAGGCGGTTCGCGACCTCGGTTGAGGGACAGCCGGGTAAAGGTTCCGTGAACGATTCGATCGAATCGCGTCTTGATTCGATCGATTCGAACCCGGAACATTTTCATGTGAGAACGCTCGCCGTCCCGATTCGATCCATAATTAACGGTTCTGAAACGATTCGCCGCGCCGCACCTTCGGTTGAACCCATGAAGCGCCTCGCGCTCTTGCTGTTCTGTGGTGCGGTTGCGAAGACGAATCGTCGACGCAGCGGAGGGGCCGTAGGCGCGACATCAGCGGGCGTCATGTCGCGTGACGCCGGCAATCAGATCGCCGGGGACTCATGGTAAAGAAGACGACGATTTCGATTGCGGACCGCATTGCGCAGGTTCGGGGGCAGTTCAAAACGCGTGATTTCATCTTTCATGATGGTCGCGATCTTCGCCGGTTCAGCATCGGGGGCAATACCCAGGCGGCGCTCGCCGGCGTTGCCGGTGTGACACTTTGTTTTTCGGCCTATGGCGTGGGGCACGCTGCCGTCACCGCGGTTCAATTGAGCGGTGTGCTGGAAACGCCTGCATCGCCCGAGGTCAAGGTTGCCCAGTTGCAGACGAAGCTCGTCAAAATGCAGGCTAACCTTGCAGCTGTGAAGCACGCCGCAGAAGTGCATGCATCCCGTGTAGAGCAGCGTCAGGCGCTGATCGTTGCCGTTCTCGAAGGCAAGAATTCGGGCAAATTGGTTTTGGCCAACGAAACCATCGATCCTGAAACCGCCGAAATCGCTGCTGACGTTATCGCGCCATTTAAGCGCGTCGAGCAGCGCCAGCTTTCGATGGCCGTAAAGGCAAAGGCGCTGGTTGAGCAGCGCTATGCCGCTGCTGCCAATCATGTTCGCCGCCTTGGCATCGCACCTGAGCGGTTCGTGCCGCGTCGTTTGGCGATGGGTGGCCCCTACGAACCCGTTGAGGGTGGTGCTGCTGCCCCCGATGTGCAGGCTGATCGGCAATTTCGGTCGTTGTTCCTGACCTGGAAGAAGCTCGATACGCTGGAACGCGGCGTTATCGCCATTCCGTCGACCCAGCCTGTCCAGCAAATCAGCTTCACGAGCAATTACGGCGTCCGCAATGATCCGTTCCGCGGTACAGTGGCGATGCATGCGGGTGTCGATATCCCCGGTTCGATTGGCACGCCCATTTTTGCAACGGCCGATGGCATTGTTGCGCGGTCCGAACGGGCAGGCGGTTACGGCAATCTGATCGAGGTCGATCATGGCCGGGGCATCGCCACACGCTATGGCCATTTGTCGAAGATCTTAGTGGCGCCGAACACGCGCGTCGTGCGTGGTCAGGTGATCGGCCTTATGGGATCGACTGGTCGTTCGACCGGCAGCCACCTCCATTACGAAGTCCGGATCGACGGCCATGCCGTTAATCCACTGCCTTTCCTGCAGTCGGCCGATTTCCTGCGGTCGGTGCAGGATCGCGCGTTGACAGCGGGCGGTGGCGTTGGTGGTCCGCGCGCCGAGAAGTAATTGATCGCGAGCTAGTCGCGCGGCGCCCCCAAAGCTGCCGGTAAGCCCCGTTGCCGCCGCATCATTCCGCGCCTATCTATCAGGCATGACAATGACGGACACTCAAGACTTAACGATCACCGCCGCGGCAGCAGCGCGGGTTGCAGCGATTGCAGCCAAGCAAGGGAAGCCAGCCATCCTCCGCCTTGCCGTAGATGGCGGTGGCTGTTCGGGCTTTCAGTATAAATTCGGTATGGCTGACGAGATTGCAAGCGATGATACCGTTGCTGAGTGTGACGGCGTTCGCCTGGTCGTCGATGCGATAAGTCTTGATCTGGTGCGCGGTTGTTCAGTCGACTTTGTCGAGACACTTGGTGGTACGGCGTTTCGGGTAGAGAACCCGCAGGCGGCGTCGGGATGTGGTTGCGGTTCGAGCTTCGCGGTTTGATGCGCTTGGCCCGCCGATCCGCGTTCTGATCCCGCGTGAAAATCGTCACCTATAATGTCAACGGCATTAAGGCGCGGCTGCCTCGGCTGATTGAGTACCTAGCCGAACAAGCGCCAGACGTCGTCTGTTTGCAGGAACTGAAATCGAGCGACGAGACCTTTCCCGAGGCCGACATCCGTGCCGCAGGCTATGGTGCGCTGTGGCACGGGCAAAAGGGCTTTAATGGCGTTGCAGTGCTCGCCAAGGGAGCTGATCCGGTCGAACGGCAACGCGGACTGATTGGCGAGCCCGAAGACGAACATAGCCGCTATCTGGAGTCCGAAGTCGACGGCGTGGTAATCGCTTCGATTTATTTGCCCAATGGCAATCCGCAGCCAGGGCCAAAGTTCGATTACAAATTGCGCTGGATCGATCGGCTGGCAGCGCGTGCCCGCGTGTTGCTCGCGGAAGAGCGCCCAGTTGTCCTAGCGGGCGATTACAATGTCATTCCAAATGACGACGATACCTATTCGGTGCCTGCGATGGCTGATGACGCGCTGATGCAGCCGGAAAGCCGAGCCAGTTTCCGCGCGCTTGTCGCGCAGGGCTGGACCGATGCGTTGCGCACCCGCCATCCGCGTGGCGGGGTGTGGACGTTCTGGGATTATCAAGCGGGCGCCTGGCAGCGCGATGCCGGTTTCCGGATCGATCACCTGCTGCTGAGCCCGCAAGCTGCCGATCGATTGATCGATGCCGGGGTCGATAAAGCCTATCGGGGCCGCGAAAAGGCCAGCGATCACGCGCCCACTTGGGCAATGCTTTCTGATCGCTGAACGGTGTATTTTTCGGAAAGATCGCAACCTGCGCCAACCGTTGGTGTATTGCTGTTACAATACAATGAATCACACTTTACTAACCATATGTAATACATACATAAAATGATCTGGCATGGTTGATGCAATACCGTTCGTGCGACTTCAATGAGGGTCGCGTAACGTATCGGGAGGTTCTCATGTCTGTTCGCAACGCAACCATCAAGACCGTATCACTGGCCGCAACCGCCGGCCTGTTCGCCACCGTTTTCGGCGCGTCGGCAGCTTTTGCCGCCGTCAAGGCTGAGGGCAACACGGCCGCTGCTACCGAAGCACCGGCCCCGGCCCCCGAAAAGGCGACAGCCGCCAATGACAAACGCCTCTATTGTGTGCGCTCCAATCCGACGGGATCGCGCATTACGCGGGAAAAATGCATGACCAAGGCGCAATGGGCGTCGCGCGGCTTTGACGTCGATAATCCCGAAGGTTGATCTGCCCTTGCCCAGCCCAATGCTGGACAGCCGAGCCGCGACGGTGTGCCCCTGCCGTCGCGGCAACGCGGCATCTACGCCCTGCGATCAGAGCGGGCGTTGATAGACCTGATAGATGCGGTTGATGCTGCCGTTGATCGTCTCGGCGATGGATCGCATCCCTTGATTGTCGTCGAGCACCCAGCCGATCTCCCCCCGCACCGCGCCATAACGGGTGATCGCGGCCTGACGGATATATTCGATCATCATGAAGGCGAGCTGGCTCGCCAGGCGCGATGCCTGCAATTCCTTCACCACGCCCATCAACGGTACGCGCATCGTGCGGACTTGCGGATTGCGCAGCCACAGCAACAGCTTGGCCCAGCCGAACGGCAACAACGAACCCTTTAGAGGCGCTATTGCCTCGTTGAGGTCGGGCAGGGTGATCATGAACGCGACCGGTTTGCCATCGAGCTCGGCGATCATGATCAGGTCTTCATAGACAATCGGTTTCAATTTCTTGCCGACATCGTCGATCTCGGGCTGGGTGAGCGGCACGAAGCCCCAATTATCAGACCAGGCATCGTTGAGGATGGCGAGGATCAGCGCTGCCTCCTCGGCGAATTTCGATTTGTCGACGCGGCGGATCTTGATGCGCGGGTTCTTTTCACCCGATGCAATGATGCGTTTGACGATCGGCGGAAAATAAACGGTTATATCAAGCTCGTAGGTCAGCAGCTGCTTTTCGGGCAGGTAGCCCGCTTCCTCAATCCATGCCTGATACCGCGCCGGGTGGTGCCCCATCATGACGGTTGGTGCATGATAATGTCCCTTGATCAGCAACCCCGGTTCTTCCCAGATCGACAGGCTGATCGGGCCGATCGCGCGGGTCATGCCCTGTTGGCGCAGCCAATCTTCGGCGGTGTTGATCAGCGCGCGTGCGGCGGTCGAATCATCCGCCTCAAACATCCCCCAAAAGCCAGTGCCGGGGCCAAAGCCGCGATCCGCAGGCATTTCCAGCGCAAGCGTATCGATATGCGCCGATATCCGCCCGACCGTCTTGTCGCCGCGCGTCGCGATGAACAACTGACCCTTGGCGTGGCTGAACCAGCCATTTTTTTTCGGATCGATGGTGCCCGCGACCTCGCTGCGCAGCGGTGGCACCCAATGCGGATCGCTGCTGTTCAGCGTGTAGGCGATCTCGATAAACGCCTTACGATCGGCCTTGCTGGTGACCGGGCGTACCGCGAGTGGATTGCTTGCCAAGATATCGGCCCCTTAGCGCAAGTGATTGGCTGGTTTCGGTGTGCAGTCCGTCCTTCGGTGGCGCGAGTCAAGCCGCAGGTTTCGCCACCATGCTGCCACTATTTTTGGGCAAAGGCTGCGGCTATGACCAACGCAATTTCGCTCGATCGGCGTGAGGCCGAGTCCGCTGCTGTCCCATCGTCGCGTCCCACGCACCCGCAACGCATCGCCGACGACATGGCAATGCTGCGCACCGCGGCAGAACTGACGCGTGATTTGAACGCGCCACGTCCCGCCATTTACTGGACCGACATGACCCTGTCGGCGGTGATTGGTTATGCCGCGCTGGCGGCAGCGATTGTCGTTACGTCACCTGTTCTCGCCGTCCTTGCAGGCATCGTCGCGGTGCTGGCACTGTACCGTGCGGGCAGCTTCATCCATGAACTCACCCACATTAAGCACAGTTCGGTGCCGGGCTTCCGGCTCGGCTGGAACCTGCTAGTCGGCGTGCCGATGCTGGTGCCATCATTCATGTATGAAGGCGTGCACAGCCTGCACCATGCCCGCACGCGCTATGGCACGGCGGAAGATCCCGAATATCTGCCGCTCGCGCTGATGAAGCCCTGGTCGCTGCCGCTGTTCATCGCGGCCTCGCTGCTTGCGCCGATTGCGCTGCTGTTCCGCTTTGCGGTGCTGACCCCTCTGGCGGCTTTGTTCCCAGCGGTGCGGCACAAGGTGGTGACGCGGATGTCGGCGCTGTCGATCAACCCGTCGTTCGAGCGCCGCGCGCCCGAAGGCGAGCTTGCCCGCCAATGGCGCTGGCAGGCCGCCGCCTGCAGCGTGTTCGCGATTGCGTTGTTGACGGGCGTGGCGACGGGCATGGTGCCGTTGCGCGGTTTCCTGATCTTCCTCGCGATCGTCTCGGCCGTCGCCGTAATCAATCAGGTCCGCACGCTGGTCGCGCATCTGTGGGAGAATGAGGGCGAGGCGATGACCGTTACCGCCCAGTATCTCGATACCGTCAACGTGCCCCCACCCGCGCTGCTGCCGGTGCTGTGGGCACCGGTTGGCCTGCGCTATCACGCGCTGCATCATCTGATCCCGGGTCTGCCGTACCATTCACTGGCCGAAGCGCATCGGCGGCTGGCCAAGACGCTTGACGCTGGATCGCCCTATCACCGCGCCAACTACCCCGGCCTGCCCGGTCTGGTGCGCCGGATCGTGGTGAGCACGATGACGGTTGGCAGCACGCGCTGACGGCGCGGGGGTCATTAAGCCTGGGGGTGCCGCCCTTCTGTAGCTGCTCGATCAAGGTGCAAGAGGACTGTTGTTCGCGTTTGCTTGTGGACCCACTGACCACAGCACACGGTTTCCCTTAACCTCTTCTGCAAAGTGATCAAGAAAGCCGTTCGCCAGGAACCATTCGAGGCGGTAGGTTCCCCAGTTAATGCGTTTAGTGTCCAGGTCCTGCTCCTCGCGCTTGGCCCACCATTCTAACTTCAACGCCGTGTCGCGCCCGCCCTCTGGTGTTGCGCCCATGCGTGCTAGCCAGGCGAAGACGCGCGGATGCTGTTCGGGGGTCGACCCAATCCGCAGCAATTGCGCTGATCCAAGCTGCGGGAACAATGCGAAGTCCGCTACTGAAAGGGCGCCGACAACATAGTCGCGCCCATCAAGCAATGTTTCGAGTTCGCTATACACGCGGATCAAATCGCGTTTCGCCGCGTCAATCAAGCCTGGCGGTGGCGGCGGAATATCAGCCCATTTGTAAATTGCGACGTCCGTTACAATGGCATCAATTGCCGTATCAGCATCACGTTCCCACCGTCTGACCGTCGCATAAGCTGCGGGATCAGAAGGATAGATCGCTAGTTTAGGATATTTGCGGTCCAGATAGAGAAGAATATCGGCCGAGTTCACGATCGTAAGGCCGTCATCAACCAGGATCGGGATCTCGGCACGTGGGTTATACGCCGGATACTTCGCGATATCACAGCTGTCGAAGACTTCGTGATCGATCCCCTTCCAATCGAGAACCATCCGGACTTTGCGGCAAAACGGGCTAAGCGCGGAATAACAAAGCAGCATAACGACTCCTATCTAGACCGGTCGTCATAGTTGCGTGCGCTGCCCAAGCGTGTCAAGGTACCTTATGAATTCTACGGAGGAACCTGCACGACCCCAGGCGCGTGCCCGAACGATGATGATCCGCGCTGCAGCCGATCTTCTGCAACGCCATGGCTATCATGGGACCGGCGTTGCTGACATTTTGACGCAGGCCCAGGCACCGCGCGGTTCGCTCTATCACCACTTTCCCGGCGGCAAGCGCCAGATCGTGATGGAAGCGCTCGACTACTCAGCCAAGCGGTTTGCCCGCGATATCGAAGGCGTTGCGAGCAAAAGTGCGACGCTGGCGGCGTATTTGGAGGGGCTCACCGAATTGTCAAAGCGCGACCTCATCGCAACAGGGTACGCATCGGGCTGTCCAATCGCCGCAGTGGCGCTTGATGTGCCCTGTGACGAAACACAAATCCTTGAACGATGTTCGGACGGCTTTGACCTCTGGTCTAAAGCTGTCGCCGCAGGACTCGTCGCGCACGGGTTTGAGCAAGAACGCGCACTAACCCTTGGCCGCACCTTTGTTCGCTTCATGCTGGGTGCAACGATGGTGGGGCGGGCAACACGGCAGACCAGTGCGATTGACGACGCGGCGGCTCAGTTCGTTACCTTGACCACTTGCTAGCAATCCCCCTCACTCCTCAGATCGCACCAGCACAATTTCCCCGATTAGCAGGAACAGGAAGAACGGCGCCCAGGCCGCGAGGATGGGCGGATAGGCCCCCAGATTGCCCATCGCGAGCGCGAAGTTATCCGCGACGAAATAGGCAAAACCCAGCAGCATCGCGATGACGGCGCGGATGAACAATTTGCCCGATCGCGCGATGCCGAACGCGGCGACTGCGCCGAGCAATGGCATCAGTACCGACGAGAGCGGCCCGGAGATCTTGTGCCACAGCGACCCCTCAAGCGCCTTGGTCGGGCGGCCGGCATCGTTGAGATCGCTGATCGCGCTGCTGAGCGCGCCGAACGACAGACCATTCGGATCGACATTGGTGAGCGTAAATTGATCGGGCCGTACCCCGCGCGCGACGACGATAGCGCCGAGCGGGCTGATCCGGCCGCTCGCCACATCGAACCGGCTTGCCGAATCGACTCGCCAGCCGCCTTCGACTCGCCCGCCGCCCGCCGAGCGGATGATACCGATCAGGTTGCCGTTCTGGCGATCATAAATGGTGATGCCGGTCAGCTTCACGGCATCGCCCTTGCCCTTCACGGTATCGACCTCGATCAAATCCTCGCCGTCGCGCACCCATACATTGGTGCGATCGCCCCGGTCGATCGGCAGGGCGGCATATTGGACCTTTTGCCAGCGGTTGAGCGTGGCGGTGGCGCGCGAGACAATCCGGTCGTTGAAGGCAAACGACAAGATCGCGATGATGAAACTCGCCAGGATCAGCGGCGCGAGCACCTGATGCGCCGACAGGCCGGAGCCTTTCAGCGCGACGATCTCGCTATTCTGGTTGAGGGTACTGAGCGTCAGGATGGTGCTGAGCAGGACGGAGAAAGGCAGGAACCGCTCGATAATCTGCGGCACGCGAAAGCCGACATAGCGCCAAACCTCGGCATCGCCATTGCCCGCCACTGCCAGAATTTTACCCGATTCACTCAGCAGATCGAGCGCCTGTAGCACCAGCACCAGTGCCGCCAGAATGGCAAAGGTCCGCACGATGAACAGGCGCGCCATGTAAAGCGCCACGGTGCGCGAAGGGAAGAACTGCGCCTGCATTACACGGCCCTTTGGCGTTTCTGGCCCGGCATCCGGCTGGCAACCGCCTTGCCGATCGATGCAAACGCCTTTTCCAATGCGCCGATCGGCTGGCCGCCGGGCACATAGGCGATCTGATAATACATCCAGAATACCAGCGCGGCGAAGATAACGAACGGCACCCACAGCGCCACGAACGGATCGATCAGGCCCAGGCCACCGATCGCTTCGGCATACTCGTTCACTTTATGATACGTCACGATCATAACGATCGACAGGAACACCCCGAGCGCTGACGATGATCGCTTGGGCGGCACCCCCAGCGCGAGCGCGAGCAGCGGCAGCAGGAAGATCGTCGCGACCTCCACCAGCCGGAAGTGGAACGCTGATCGGCTCGTATCGCGCAGCATGGCGGGCGTATCGCTCGCGCCACCGATCCGGGCGAGTTCGGGCAGGGTCAGTTCCAGATTGCGCCCGCCGCGCCCGCGGAAATTCTCCGATTTGGGCAGCGGGATCGGCAAATCATGCGAGGTAAAGGTCAGCACGCGCGGCACCGAAAAGCCCGGTTCGGCATTGATCAGCGTACCATTGGTGAGGCGAAAGATGATCTCGTCCGGATTGTCGGTCGCCAGGAACTGGCCGGTCGCTGCCGTCACCGCAGTCCAGCCGCCCTTGGCGGTTTCGGCATGGACGAAAATGCCCGAAAGTTTGCGACCCTGATCCTCGCTGCGTTCGATCCGTACCGTCGCGCCGCGCGGGAAATTGGTGAACTCGCCGACTTTGATCGATGCACCCAGCGCGCCGGTGCGCAGCTCAAACCGCAACCCTTCGTAAGCGTAGCGCGCATAGGGTTGCACGAAGCCGACGATTGCCAGATTGACCAGCGCGAGCCCCAGGGCAAACATATATGGCACCCGCAACAGCCGGGTATAGCTGATCCCCACCGCGCGCATCACATCCAGCTCTGATGTCGTCGCGAGCCGCCGGAAGGCGAGCAGCACGCCGAGCAGCAGGCCGATCGGAATGCCGAGCCCCAGATATTCGGGGATCAGATTGGCAAGCATTTGCCACACCACGCTCACCGGGCCGCCTTCGGTCGCGACAAAATCGAACAGAATCCGCATGCGATCGAGCACCAGCAGCATCAACGCGATGACGAGGTTGGCAAGCAGCGGCACCGCGATCAGGCGGGCCATGTGTCGATCGATCGAGTTCATGAAGAACGCAGGCGCCTAAACGAAAAAGCGGGCAACAGAATATCTCCCGTTGCGCGGGCTATATCGTGCAACACTGGTGTCGTCAGCAGCCAAATCACGCAGCCCGGCTGCCCATGCTGCCGAGGGGGCTGTCGACGCGCTGGTATTGTATCATCGTGGTGGCAATCGCGCGGTCCAGCGCGGCGATGGTGAAGGGTTTGCGCACCACCTGATGCCCGCCAATATCGTCGGTACCGCCAGCTTCGCCGACAAAGCCGGTCACGAACAGGGCGCGGATATGGGGAAAGCGCGCACGGATGCGCGCCACCACTTCCGGTCCGGTCAGCCCCGGCATCAGCACGTCGGATATGACCAGATCGATATCGGGTTGGGCGACAATCTTGTCGAGCGCCTGGGCCGGATCGCCGCAGCCGACCACCCGATGGCCAAGTTCTTCGAGTGCCCCGGTGGTGGCGACAAGCACGCGGGGATCATCCTCGACCACCAGGATGTTGTACCGCCGCTGCGCCGTTCGATCGGCGACATCAGCTGCATTCGGTGCGGGCTGCGCCGTGACGTGGCCGATATGCCGCTGGAGATAGAGGGTCACGGTGGTGCCCTTGCCGCGTTCGGACTGGATCGCAATCTCCCCCTCTGACTGGCGGACGAAGCCAAAGATCTGGCTCAGGCCAAGCCCGGTACCCTTGCCGACGGGTTTGGTGGTGAAGAATGGTTCGAACACGCGCTCCATCACCGCCGGCGTCATCCCACAGCCGGTGTCAGTCACAGCGATCGCCACATAGTCGCCTGCGGGGCAGTTGCCGATCTGACCCGCCACAAGCCTTGCGCTGTGCGTGGCGATGGTCAACGTGCCGCGTCCCTCCATCGCATCGCGCGCGTTGACGGCCAGATTGAGCAGCGCATTTTCGAGCTGGTGCCGATCAACCCAGACGCACCAGCCATCGCCTTCGTCGACGGTGGTGACGATGATGGCATCGCCCAAGGTGCGATCGAGCAAATCGGACATGCCTTGGATCAGTTCGGCCGGATCGATCGCCGCTGGCAGCAAGGCATCGGCGCGCGAAAAGGCAAGCAGCTGGCGGGTGAGGGCCGCCGCACGATTGGCGCCTTCGGTGGCGTTATCGATGTTGCGGGTCGCGGCGGCGGGATTGCCGATGTTGCGCTTGGCGAGCTCCAGCCCGCCGAGAACGACGGCGAGCATATTGTTGAAATCATGCGCGATGCCGCCGGTCAGCTGGCCCACGGCCTCCATCTTTTGCACCTGGCGCAGCTTTTCCTCGGCTGACAGGCGTTCATTGGCCTCCAGCCTCAGCCTTTCGGTGGCGGCAGCGACGGCGCGCTCAAGCTCAAAGGCGCGTTCCCGCTCTGCATCGGCTTCTGCCCGCGCCAAACCGCGCTGGCCGAGCGCCTGCACCGTCATCCAGCCCAGAATGATCGCACCCAATACGATCAGCACACCAAAGGCGACGAGCACTAGCGCTGCATCAGTCGACCGCTTGACCGACTGGAGCGCTTCGTTCGTGCGGGCGTTCAACAGCGCGCGCTCGGCTTCGATGATATCGTCGAGCAAGGCGTTGATGCGCAGCAACGGCTTTGATTCCCGTGCCTGATAATAGCGCGCCAGCGCCTGATCATTTTTCTTGTAGCGCGTGCTGAGCGCGATCAGCGCCAGCTCGTCGCTGCGCTCCCGATAGGCCTGGCGCAGCGCGGCGATGCGTTCACGCTGGCCGCCGTGATTGCCCAAATTTGCCCTTTCGAGCTGGTTGATCTGGTCGCCCGCCTGCTGCCATTGCTCACCATAAAGCACGCCCAACCGGTTATCGGCACTGATGACGTAGCGGCCAAGCGCGGCTTCAGCGCGCGCGGTGGTGGCGGACAAGGTGCGCGCAAGCAGCGTGACCTGCGAACTGCGTGTTTGCAGCACCAATGCCCGATCACGCTGACGATTGGCTTCACCCATCGTCAGGATCAGCCCGATCAGGACCATCGCGCCTAAGGCCGCAACCCCTAGCAACAGCCAGACGCGGGTCTGCGCGTCGCTGCTGTCGTTGGTCAGCGGATGGGCATGATCGTCGATCATCACCCCTGCATGATAGCCCGCCAACGCTTTACTGCATAGCGCAGCGCGGCGCTGCGACTCAGGCGATCGCGCCTACGGCGCGTCCTGCCGCCTCAAACAATCCCAATATCTGCGTCACTTGCGCGTCGGTATGTTCGGCGCATAGCGAACAGCGCAGCAGGAAGGTACCGGCCGGGGTCGCGGGCGGGCGGGCCATGTTCACGTACAGACCATTATCGAGCAGCGCCTGCCACATCATCACCGCTTGCGCCTGATCGTCCAGAATGATTGCAATGATCGCCGATTGCGGGGTTTCCGTGCCCAACTTGAAACCCATAGCGGTCAACCCGCCGTGCAGCCGCCGTGCATTTTCCCACAGATGCTGGCGCTTGTTATGCGCATACATCAGTTTGCGGATCGATGTCGCTGCGGTGGCGACTACCGACGGCGGCAGGCTGGCGGTGAAGATATAGGGGCGGCACACCATCCGCATCGCTTCGAACTTCGGATGATTCGATACGCAGAAACCGCCGACGGTGCCGACCGATTTGGAAAAGGTGCCGATGATGAAATCGACGTCGCGTCCCAGATCGAGGTCAAGTTCCTCATAAACGCCGCGGCCATGCGGGCCGAAAAAGCCCATCGAATGCGCTTCGTCGACCAGCACCATTGCACCGTGCTTGCGCGCGACGGCGACCATTTCCTTCAGCGGCGCAATATCGCCCAACATCGAATAGACGCCTTCGAGCACCACCAGCTTGCCCGGCTCGGCGGGCAGACGGCCCAGGCGTTTGTCGAGATCCTCTACCGAGTTGTGGCGGAAGCGGACGATCTCGGCATTGCCCAGCGCGCAGCCATCATAAATCGAGGCATGGCTATCGGCATCGAGGATGATGTATTCGCCCTTGCCGGCGAGCGTGGAGATGATCCCCAGATTGGCCTGATAGCCGGTCGAAAAGACCATGGCGGACGATGCGCCGTAGAATTCCTTCAACGCGTCTTCGGCATCGATGTGATCGCGGAAAGTGCCGTTGAGCATCCGGCTGCCATTGGTGCCCGATCCGAACTGATCGAGCGCATCCTTACCCGCCTGGATCACATCGGCGTCGAAGGTCATGCCCATATAGTTATAGGTGCCGAGCAGGATCGTTTCCTTGCCCTTGATCATAGCGACGGTGGGCGATTTCACCTCGTCCATGACGATCGAGAAGGGATCGCGCACGCCGGTATCGAGCAAAGCCTGTTTTTCCGCGATCAGGCCGTCGAATTTGGTGAACAGATCCCGTTCGGGGGCGATAGTTTCCACCTCGATCGGCAGGGCCTCGTCGGTATTGGGGGCGGTGGCGGCAGCTTCGGTCATGGCAGGATGTTTCCGATGAGGGGTAGGGTCAGTGGTCGGTTCAGGGCCGGTTCGCAGACAGGTACGCGCCGATCAGCCCTTGAGCTTCACAACCGCATCGACCAGTTGGCCGACGGTTTCGATTTCGGCCTGCATGTTCATGGTGATGATGATGTCGAAATCATCCTCGATCGCGGCGACGAAATCCATCACGGTCAGGCTGTCCCATTCGAGATCGCCCTGGAAAGTCGTCGCCTCGGTGAGCGCGACGCCTTTTTTGTTGAACGGCTCGATCAGCGCAGTGATCGTCTCATAAATGGCGGTGCGGTCGCTCATGGTCATCCTTGTGTTTCGGACCCGTAACGTTCGGGGTGTCTGATCCGCCTTGGCAAGCAAATGCGGCGGCTTTCTGTCCGATCTATAGCAGGCGCTTGGCGCGATACCATGCTGCCGTCTCGGCCAGACCATGTACCGTATCGATCCGGGGCAGCCACAGCGCCGGATCGGGGCGCTTCGCTGGATCGACCGTCCAGTCGGGGTGGCACATATAACCGACCCGGTCCGCCGTCAGCTTGGCCTTTGGTCCGCGAAACAAGCCGTCGATGCGCGCCGCCAGCGACAGGATCGCGCGCGGCAGCGGCAACGGCATCACGCGCTGGCCGACTGCGGCGCCGATCGCGCCAGCCAGGAAATCGCTATGCGTCCAGCCGCCCGGGGTCCCGTCATCGGGCTCGATCGTCAGGCGCCCGGCATCCTGCACCGCCAGCGTCAGCAGCAGCCGGGCGAGATCATCGACATGGATGACCGCCATCTTGCCGGGCGGGGGCATCACCGCAATGCCGAGTTTGGCGATCCGGAAGGTATCGAGCATCTCCATGTCGCCCGGGCCGTAGACGGCGGGTGGGCGCACGATCGTCCAGGCGAGCGGGCTCGTCTCGACCCGGCGTTCGCTCTCTGCTTTCGACCAGCCGTAATTGGACAGGCCCGGCTCGCGCGCGGCGAGCGAGGAGACATGGACGAAGCGCGCCACCCGCGCGGCAACGCTTACATCGATCATCGCCTGGGTGCCCACGATGTTGCCGGCCGCAAAGCCATCGCGGTCGGGCGCGTTGACCACCCCGGCGACGTGAAGCACGGCGTCCGAGCCGTCGACCAGTCGGGCGAGGGCATCGGGTGTATCCAGCGCACCCTCGATCCAGGTGACGTTCGGCTGGGCAGGCTGCGGACGGCGAGCGAGCGCGCGGATTTGATGCCCGGCCTCCACCGCTAGCGCAATGACGCGGCTGCCGACAAAGCCTGTGCCGCCGGTTAGCGCGATGTTCATAGCAACGCCATGTGGTTGCGGTGGACCAATGCCGAGCGCGGGGCATAGCCCAGGATCGTGGCCTGATCCTCGCTGCGCTTGCCGCACAGCCGCGCGGCGTCTGTGGCGTCATATTCGCTTAGGCCGCGCGCGATGGCTGTACCTTGAGGACCGATGATCGCGACCAGATCGCCGCGCTTGAACTTGCCGGAAACGCCCGTGGCACCCGCCGCCAACAGGCTCTTTCCGCTCGCCAGTGCCGCGCTGGCCCCGGCATCCACAATAATCTCGCCCTTCGCCGTCAGGCCGCCCGATAGCCACGCTTTGCGCGCGCTCGCGCTACGTTCGGCCACAAACAATGTGCCGCGCCCGCTTTCGCCAAAAAGCTTTAGTGGATGATCGATCCGCCCCGAAGCGATGGCCAGCGCGATGCCTGCTCCCGTCGCGATCCGGGCAGCGGCGATCTTTGATGCCATCCCACCCGATCCCATGCCCGACGCGCTATCGCCGCTCGCCATCGCGTCGATTTTGCCATCGATCCGCTCGACGCGTTTAACCAACTGTGCATCGGGGTGGATGAGGGGGTTGGCGTCGAACAGCCCGTCCACATCGGACAACAGGATCACCCCATGCGCGCCCGCTGCCTGCGCTACCCGAGCGGCCAGCCGATCATTGTCGCCGAACCGGATTTCCTCGGTTGCGACCGAATCATTTTCGTTCAGGACGGGCACGACACCCAGCGTCATCAGTCGGTTAAGCGTCGCCGACGCGTTGAGATAGCGTCGCCTATCCTCGAGATCATCAAGCGTGATGAGCATCTGGGCGGCGGTCAGCCCTTCGCCATCGAGCAGCTGAGCCCAGATCTGACTGAGCGCGATTTGCCCTGTGGCGGCTGCCGCCTGGGCATCTTCCAGGTTCGCGCGCCCGCCCTTGGCCAGCTTCAGCCGCCGAGCGCCTAGTGCAATCGCGCCTGACGACACGACCGCAACCTGCTGCCCTGCCTTTACACGTGCCGCGATATCCGCCGCCAACGTCGCGAGCCAATCGCGTCGCACCTGCCCGTCGGGCGTGACGAGCAACGACGATCCGACCTTAACGATCAGACGCGGGCAGGCTGCAGGGGAAAAGGAATCGCTCACCGTGGATCGGCTCAGATCGGCGACCATTCCGCCGGTTCCTCGCTCTCCCCCGACGCCGGCGCCGCTTCGAGCGGGCCGATAGCGTCGACCAGCCGGTCGAGCACCGCAGGAATGCCTTCGCCGCCCGCGCCCGAAAGCAGCATCACCTCGGCCTTGCTTGCGCGTTTCAGCTTGGTGGCGAGTTTTTTCACCTCGGCGGCGGGGAGAGCGTCGATCTTGTTCAGGCCGATCACCTCGGGCTTGTCGATCAATCCGGCGCCATAGGCATCGAGTTCTCCACGGACGATCCTGTAGTTTTCCACAGGGTTATCCTCGGTTGCATCCACAAGGTGGAGCAGCACCTTACACCGCTCGATATGACCCAGGAATCGGTCGCCAATGCCCGCGCCGTCGGCTGCGCCCTCGATCAGACCGGGGATGTCCGCGATTACGAATTCGCGGTTGTGATGGCTAACGACGCCCAATTGCGGGCGGGTGGTGGTGAAGGGATAATCGCCAACCTTGGCATTGGCATTGGTCGTCGCATTGATGAAGGTCGATTTGCCGGCATTGGGCAAGCCCACCAGCCCGGCATCGGCGAGCAGTTTCAGCCGCAGCCAGACCCAGCCTTCCTCGCCCGGCCAGCCAGTGCCATGCTGGCGCGGGGTGCGGTTCGTCGACGTCTTGTAGCTGGCATTGCCGCGCCCGCCATCGCCGCCCCGCATGAAAACGGTGCGTTGGCCCGGCACGGTGAAGTCGGCGAGCACATGCTCGCGATCCTCGCTCAACACCTGGGTGCCGACGGGGACGCGGATGATGAGATCATCGCCGCCAGCGCCGGTGCGGTTCTGCCCTGCACCGCCCTTGCCGCGCGGCGCACGGAAATGCTGGGTGTAGCGAAAGTCGATCAGCGTGTTCAGGCCCGCAACGGCCTCAAAAATGATGTCGCCGCCTTTGCCGCCATTGCCGCCATTGGGGCCGCCATATTCAATGAACTTTTCACGGCGAAACGATACCGCGCCAGGGCCACCGGCGCCCGAACGGACGAAAATCTTGGCTTGATCGAGAAAATGCATCGCGCACCTCTAGCGCAATGCAGCATTTTATCCAGTGCGGGGTCTTTCAGGTCTTTACCGGCAACCCAGCCGCCAGCCGTGATGCCGTAAGCTGACGCACCGCCAGCGCGCGTGCCATGCTGCGCGGCAGGCGGAGCGCATTCGCCATCGGGCCGCCCAACAGGGCATCGCCCAGCGCCATCAGCACCAGCGATAATGTTTCTTCGTGCAGGGCAGGGCCGTGCATGTCCTTATCCTCGGCCAGCTGATCGACCAGGCCGTGGATCGCCTCCAGGATCGGATCGAGCGCGTCTTCGTTGCCCGACAGGATCATCCAGCTGGCAAGCGCGCCAGCGCCTTCCTTCCCGAAGGCATCGAACGTCAAGTCGACGACTTCGCGCGGATCATGATCGCCCGTGCGGGCGCGCATGACGGCGGCAGCGATGGTATCGACAATGGTGCCGGCCATGCTGGCGATCAGCGCCTTTTGCAGCCCCGCCGCAGAGCCGAAATGGTGGAGCAGATTGGCATGCGTCCGCCCGATGCGGGCCGCGACTGCCTTTAGTGTCACCGCCTGTGGCCCTGCCTCAAGCAGCAGCGCGCGCGCCGCATCCAGCGCATTGTCGCGTGATTCTTCCGGGGAGAGACGGCGGCGGGCTATTGACACGAGTGTAAGTACGACCTATTGACATGAGTGTAAGTTGAGAACCCAGAGTCATTCTGTTCGGAGGTTTTTGTGGCGAAAGCAACCAGTCCTGATGATTTGACGATCACGCCGCGCGATCTGCGTTTTGGCCGCACCCAGAAAATGGGTCGCTGGTGGTTGAATAATGATCCCTATGCCACTGCCTTCTATAACGCCTTGTCGGTAACATTTCCGAAGGGTGAGGGTTATTTCATCGACAGCGTCCGGCAGTTTCGCGAGGGAACGCCGCCCAAGCTGAATGCTGAGATCAACGCGTTCATCAAGCAGGAAGTGATGCACACGCGCGAGCATGTGGCGTTCAACCGTCATGTCGTCGATCAGGGCTATGACGTCACCTTGCTCGAACGCCATGTCGACGAGGCGCTTGCGCTCACCAAGGGCCGTCCGCCGATCGCCAATCTTGCCGCGACCATGGCGCTCGAGCATTTCACCGCAATCATCGCGCATGAACTGATCGCCACGCCCGCGCATCTGGCGGGCGGTGAGCAGCAGCCGGTCGCGCTGTGGCGCTGGCACGCCGCCGAGGAAATCGAGCATAAGGGCGTCGCCTATGACACTTGGCTGCATGCCACGCGTGATTGGCCGCGCTTCACCCGCTGGCGTGTCAAAGCGATCGTGATGCTGCTGACGACGTTCAAATTCTTTGAAGGGCGCCGCAAAGGCATGCTCGAACTGTTGCGGCAGGACGGGCTGACCGGCCCCGTCGTCTGGGCAAAGCTTGCCTGGTATGTGTTCGGCAACCCCGGCATGGGCCGCAAGGTAATGGGGGCATGGTTCTCGTTTTTCCTCCCCGGTTTTCATCCGTGGAACCATGACGATCGCAAACTGATTGCGCTTGCCGAAAGCGATTATGAAGCGGCGGTGCTCCCGCGCGCTGACAGGGAATTGGCAGCGGCCTGACCCCTTCGGTCGCTGCGTTTAGCCGTTCGGGCAGGGCATCGCCCCGCCCGAACGGCATTTTTATGTCACGCTGCCATACGCTCCGGGTCTTCACACGATCCCTCTTCGGACAGGTCGAGTTCCAGCGTCGCGCAGGGCTTGTCGATGCCGAGCGCCAGGCAGTGACGCATTTCGACGCCTGTCGTGTGGAAACCGAGCTTCGCCAGCACGCGTCCCGATGCGGGGTTGTCGATGAAATAGCCCGACCTCAGCCGCTTCAGCCCCATCGCGTGGCGGGCAATCCCCAGCATCGCGCGACCAGCCTCAGTTGCATAACCGCGGCCCCACGCATTGGGGGTCAACCAATAGCCGATCTCGTGCCCGCCCTTTTCGGCATCGGGATGAATCCCGATCGCGCCGATCAGGCGGGGGGAGGGACCTTCATGCGCCATGATGAGCAGCGTCAGGTCGCGCCGTCCCTGCGGTCGCTTTAGCCATTCGGCGGCATGATCGACGCTGTAGGGCCAAGGCAGCGTGGCTAGCTTGAACGCCACGGCTTCATGCGCAATCGCGTTGGTCAGCACAGCCGCATCCTCCGGCCAGCCGGGGCGCAGCGTCAATCTGGGGGTCCGAGCGAACATCCTAACTCTCCTCGTCGGTCGGCTTGCCGCTCGCACGCCGGGATGACGGTTGCGCGACAAAGCTGTTGAGGGAGCAAGAAAAAAGGGAGCCTGGGTGGACCCGGCTCCCTTGTTTGGCTGGTGCCGCCTGCGCGGCACCCCGGATCACCCTGGTGGGTAACCCGGTTGGTCACCCGATGTTATTCGAGCGTGTGATCCTTGCCGATGCCGACATTGCGGCCCGGATAGAACTTCGTCCCGCGCTGGCGCACGAGAATGTTGCCGGGGACGACTTCCTGCCCGCCGAACTTCTTCACGCCAAGGCGACGGCCTGCTGAGTCGCGACCGTTGCGCGAAGAGCCGCCTGCTTTCTTATGTGCCATTGTCTGTCTTCCTCAGGATTCGTTTTTACGCTTCGGCGCTCTGGGCTTCGCCTTCGGGCGCTGCCTTCTTGGCCTTGGCGGGCTTCTTTTCCTCGGCAGCGCCGATGCTCAGGATCTTCAGGATCGTGTGCTGCTGGCGGTGGCCGTTGCGGCGGCGATAATTGTGGCGGCGACGCTTCTTGAAGACGATGACCTTCTCGCCCTTCGCCTGCGCGATGATTTCCGCAGCAACCGTCAAGCCTTCGACTGACTTCAGCTCGGCGCCTTCGCCTGCGAGCAGCACATCACCGAGCGTGATCGACGCACCGGCTTCACCGTCGAGCTTTTCGACGACGATCTTGTCTCCAGCGGCAACGCGGTATTGCTTGCCGCCCGTGCGCACGACTGCGAACATGGCTAAAATCTCTTTCAAATAGATCACCCCACGCACGGCGGACCGGCGCGGAAAGAGGGGCGAATTATGCGACGAGGCTGATTCTGTCAACCACAGAGCGGATTGGCCTGTCAGTGATTGTCCTATGTTGCTTTGCAGCAACAGCCGAATGACATTCGTATGACGGTTAACTGCGTAGCATTGTTACGCTGAACTGCTGAGATATGATCATTTTTATGCGGCAGATGTCGCAAGATTATTATTTTCCGAGGGGGAATCAGATGCGTACTCACAACCTTACCCGTCTGGCGATTTCGGCGTCGGCGCTCGCTATGTTGCTGGCGGCGCCTGCCTATGCACAAACGGCACCCGGCGATCCGGTTGCGACCGAAGAAGAAGCGCCTGCCGACCCCGCGATCATTGTTACGGGCAGTCGCTTTTCAGGTCGCACCGCTGCTGACAGCACCGTTCCGATCGACGTGATCGCCGCCGAACAGCTAACCCGAGGTGGCGCAACCGAAACGAACAAGCTGCTGAACCAGCTGGTCCCTTCGTTCAACTTCCCGCAGCCGTCACTCACCGACGGGACCGATTCGTTGCGTCCCGCCACGCTGCGTGGCTTGGCGCCTGACCAGACGCTCGTGCTGATCAATGGCAAGCGCCGCCATACGTCGGCGCTGCTTAATCTCAACGGATCGGTCGGGCGCGGGTCGTCGGCGGTCGATCTCAACCAAATTCCAGCCGTTGCGATCGAACGGATCGAAGTGCTGCGCGATGGCGCATCGTCGCAATATGGGTCGGACGCGATTGCGGGTGTCATCAACATCCAGCTGAACAAGAAGGCAGGCGTCCAGACGCTGGTCACCTATGGCCGATACATCACGACGCTGGATGGTGTACCCGACGTGACGGGCGTCTTGACCGGCCCTAATGGCCTCCCAGTGATTGCCACGGCGGGCGGCGGCAACAATGATTTGCTGACGTTGACCGATACAGGCCGAGACAAGACCGTTGGCGACGGCAATACGCTGACCATCGCCGCGCGGGTCGGCTTGCCTGTCGGTGATGACGGCTATCTGGTGTTTTCGGGCCAGTTTCGTGACCGTGACCCAACCAACCGGTCGGCCGCCGATCCGCGTCGCCAGTATGCCACCATCGGTGATCCACGCGAATTGACGATTAACCGGTTCAACCACCGCTATGGCGACGGCCAGGTCGAAGACTTCAACTTCTTCGTCAATGGCGGCTATGATTTGATGCCGGATGTCGAGCTGTATGCTTTTGGCAGCTATGGCATTCGCGACGGCAATGGTGCTGGGTTTTTCCGCCGGCCCAATGATGCCCGCAACCGCGATTTCGCCGCTTCGACCACGACGTTCGTTCCCTTCTATGCCGATGGTTTCCTGCCGCTCATCAATTCGCAGATCGAAGATGTGGCCGGTGCGGTAGGACTGAAGGGTGACATTGGCAGCGGCATTCTAGCCGATCTGTCGGTTGTCTATGGATCGAACCAGCTCGATTACATCGTGTCGAACAGCTTCAACGTCTCGCTGGGCGGGATCAACAGCCCCCGGGTGTTCGATGCGGGCGGCATCGCTGCTGGGCAGACGGTGGTGAACCTCGATCTCAGCAAGCGGTTCGACGTCGGCTTTGTCGAAAGTTTCGGCATCGCGGTTGGCGGTGAATTCCGTGATGAGAATTTCAAGATCCGCGCCGGGTCAGTGTCAAGCTTCATCAACGGACCTTTCTCTGCAGCACCTTTCAACGGTGCCGGCGGCGCGCAGGTGTTTCCGGGCTTCCGCCCGAACAATGCCGTCGATGTGTCGCGCAACAGCTTTGCCTTCTACGGCGAAATCGACACCAGCATCACCAAGACGCTGACGTTGCAGGTTGCCGGTCGCTACGAACGCTTCTCTGATTTTGGCAGCACCGTGAACGGCAAGGTTGCCGGGCGATGGGAATTCCTGCCTGGCTATGCGATCCGCGGATCGGTCTCGACTGGTTTCCGCGCGCCGAGCCTTGCGCAGCAATTCTTCGAGACCACATCGACCAACAACGTCAACGGGACGCTGATCGAAATCGGTACCTTCCCGGTTTCCGACCCAGTTGCCGTGGCGCTTGGGTCGCGCCAACTTGAAGCGGAAAAGGCCACCAATTTCGGTGGCGGCTTTGCCTTGAACCCCTTCGACGGCTTCTCGCTCACTGCCGATTACTACAACATCCGAATCCGCGATCGTGTGGTGTTGACCGAAAACCTTCAGGGCGCTGCGGTGGTCGGCATTCTCACAGCGGCAGGCATCAATAACGTCACGTCGGCACGCTTTTTCGTCAATGGCGTCAATACCAAGACCCAGGGCGTCGACATTGTTGCAACCTATAAAGTTCCGGAATTCGGGCTGGGCCTCTTCCGTTTGACTGCTGGGTATAACTATAACGAAACCACGATCACCCGCCGGGCAACGTTGCCATCCTTGCCAGGTCTGACCCTGTTCGGTCGCGCTGAATCGTTCCGCCTCACCGATGGTCAGCCACAGGACAAGCTGAACCTGTCGGTGGATTGGAGCCTTGATCGCTTCTCGGCCACGTTCCGCACCAATCGCTTTGGTTCGGTCTTTGTCGCCGGCACCTCAACGAATCTCGCCGTCGCCCAAGGCGCAGGGCCAGCCGATTTCACGCTGTCGCCGAAATGGGTGAGCGACGTCGAAATCCGCGCCAAGGTGTATCAGGGCATCGAGCTGGCGGTGGGTGCTGATAACGTGTTCGATACCTATCCGGATCGCGTGCCCGCCGGCGGCGTGTTCGGCGTGAACGGGTTCTTCCTGCCCTATTCGAACCTGTCGCCCTTCGGGTTCAACGGGCGCTTCCTCTATGGCCGTATCTCTGCCAGCTTCTGATCGATCGGTCACCAACACAGAAAAAGGGGGCTGCGAGGCCCCCTTTTTTTATTCGGTCGATTGTCTTGCGTTGATCTAACTGGTTCTAGTGGCGGTGCTCACGGCGCAAATTGTAGCGGCCATCGACATAATCGGTGAACAGGCCTGAGATCGCCGGGTGATCGACCGGCTCCTCGCTATCGTCGAGCACCAGGTTCTGCTGGCTGACATAGGCGACATAGCTGCTCTCCACATTCTCGGCGAGCAAGTGATAGAAAGGCTGGTCCTTGCGCGGGCGGATATCGAGCGGGATCGCATCATACCATTCTTCGCTGTTGGCAAAGACCGGATCGACATCGAAAATGACCCCACGGAAATCGAACACACGGTGCCGCACCACATCACCAATGGCGAAGCTGGCATGGGAGACCGGGGGCAGCACGATGCTGGAATCGGAGGGGAGGGTGGGGATGTGAGTGCGATGCATAGATACAATCTAGTGGTTGTTGCGCGCTGCACAAGCGGCATGCTTGTAACACCGGAATGTTTGGGCTAGAGGCCCGCCTTCGACCGATCCGCGGCACCATTTTATTTGAATGGCGGGCGTGAGATTCCCTCGCGGAGAGGTGGCAGAGTGGTCGAATGTACCGCACTCGAAATGCGGCGTGGGTGCAAGCTCACCGTGGGTTCGAATCCCACCCTCTCCGC